>JAWOCP010000144.1:0-7075 GCA_046483735.1 Dehalococcoidia bacterium | reverse complement strand
CTTCCCCGCGTACGTTCAAATAAGTCTCTTGTTGCCCGGCAAACGATGCTGTAGGCAAGTCTTCCGCTGTGGCACTGCTTCTTACAGCAACATCAACATTCATTCCATATTTGCCTTCCATTCCCCGGTAGGCAACCTTTATTTCCTCCTCCAATTCCGCAGGACAGGCAGCGGTTCTTATCAGGTGCCTGATCTTTTCGCCCCTCTTCGACAAATCCTTCATATCATGTGTGTCCAGGCCCGCCAGAGTTTCCTTGATTTTTTGGCCTATTCCTGCCTTCTCCACCATATACTTATATGCTTCAGCAGTAACGGCAAATCCGAGGGGTACATTCACTCCTTTTTTGACCAGATTTCTTACCATCTCACCGAGAGATGCATTTTTGCCACCGACTGAAGCTACGTCCTCTGCGCCAATCTCTTCAAACCACTTCACAAATTTCATGACTTTCCCTCCCATTTATATTGAAAAGTGTGGTCATGCCCGGATATGCAATGTCCGCCAAACCTGCCTCCTTGCCAACAGGCCGTCAAGCCAAGAAAGCTAACTACATTATATCATTTTTCAGTAAGCCCAAAAGGAGAGCCCTCTTTGCCCTTTCCCGCCTGGTTCTACTGTGGCCAGCCTATCCTCCCGCCACCTGCTGTAATGCCATTCTGATCTTCTCCTCCAGGCTTACCTCCTCAGAATCCGGAAGTTTGGACACGGCCTTGGTGGCTTCTGTTAAGGAGTAGCCCAGGCCAGTTAGAGCAGCTATGACATCGGCACTCTCCGGAGCCAGAGGCAACGCTACTTCTTTCCACTCCTTTTCCAGCTTGCCCTTCAGTTCAATGATAAGGCGGCTGGCCATCTTCCTGCCGATGCCCGGCGCTTGACTGATGAGGTCGGCATTGCCGCCGGTTATGGCCATGACCAGTTGTTCAGGATTCAGGGCAGAGAGCAACCCTAAAGCCACCTTAGGGCCGATTCCCGAGACAGAAATGAGGTTTTTGAACAGGGCCAATTCTTCCCCGGAGGCAAAGCCGTAGAGAGAAACATTATCCTCTCTCAGGTGGAGATGGGTATAGAGGGAAACCTTGCCTGGAACAGGCCCCAATTGGGCCAGAGTGGAGCCAGAAACGTATACCTGGAAGCCTATACCGCCGACGTCAACGATAATGGAATCGCTGCCACGATATTCCAATGTCCCTTCTAATGTGGCTATCATTTTGGTACGTGTTCAGTGAGCCACCGGTTCAGGCGGCTTTGTTGAATGTGACAAATTGCTACCGCCAGGGCATCAGCAGCATCACTGGGCTGAGGCAACTCAGAGAGCCCGAGCTGGATTCTGACCATTTCTTGAATCTGTTGTTTGTCGCTTTGTCCGTAGCCGGTTATTTGCTGCTTTATCGTGGCTGGCGAGTAATAATATATGGGCAATCCCTGGTTGGCAGCCGCCAGGATAGCTATAGCTTGTGCTCTGCCCACAGCAAACGCTGACCTTATATTGTGGCCGACAAAGGGGTCTTCGATAGCCACTTCCCCTGGTTTGTGTTTGGTAATAATCTTGCTCAGTTCAACGTATAGGGAGCGCAGTCTTTCCTCCATGGGAACTCGAGATGAGAGACTGACTACTCCACAATCCACCATATGCATTTCCTCTTCGCCCTCTACCACACTGTAGCCCAAATTTACTGTACCGGGGTCAACGCCAAGAATACGCATATCAAGTCCGCAGGCGCAGCTTCTCTGAAGTAGCATCAGAAAAGTCAATGTTGGAGAAAACATGCTGCACATCTTCCAGTTCTTCCAGCTGGTCGAGAAAGTTTAAGGCTTGAACCGCTTTGCTTTCGTCCAGCAACACTGTAGTCTGGGGCGTGAAGGAGAGCTCTGCCGAAATCACATGTTCTTCCTCTTCGATAACCTTTCTCACTTCTTCTAAGTCCTGTGGCTGCGTGAAAATCTCCACATAGCCCTTTTCGGTCTTGACATCTTCAGCACCGGCATCAATAGCTCGCAGTGCTATTGCTTCAGCATCCCGGTCATCGCTTGCCACGGTGATTACCCCTCTATGCGCAAAGAGCCAGGAGACACAACCACTCTCGCCAAGATTTCCGCCGTGGCGGGTGAAGACCCGCCGCACCTCCTGGATGGTGCGATTACGGTTATCGGTCAAGGCTTCCACCAGAACTGCTATGCTGCCCGGCCCATAGCCTTCCAGTTTTACCTCGGTCAAGGCAGACGCCTCCGACTCACCACTGCCCCGCTTTATTGCCCTCTCGATATTCTCCGAGGGCATGTTATTATCACGGGCCTTCTGTACCGCTAGACGTAGCTGGAAATTACTCTCTGAATTAGACCCACCTTGTCGCACCGCAACGATGATTTCTCGAGCAAGCTTGGTGAAAAGCTGCCCGCGCCTGGCATCAGCTACTCCCTTCTGACGCTTAATCTGTGCCCACTTAGAGTGTCCTGACATTGTCGTTCTTGACATCAATTCTAGCACCGCAAATCCCAAAAGGTAAAGCGGAATTCTGCTCGTGCTTCTGTCTTTGCTGCGAACAATGTTGTAGAATCATACATAAGACTGAATAGTCGGGGAAGATCAAGCCAGAGGTGGCAATCCAATGCAGGCTGAGTTGATATACAATCCTTCCGGCGGACAGGTGGTCATCAGGCACGAACTTGAAAATGCGGTTGCTTTTCTAGACCGCTGCGGCTGGTCTGTCACCTTACGAGAAACCAGCAAGCCGTTGGAGGCGACCGAACTGGCCCGCCAGGCCGTCAATAGAGGCGCCAGGGTAGTTATTGCCGCCGGTGGCGACGGCACCGTCAACGAGGTGGCAAATGGACTGGTCAATACTGATGTGGCGCTGGGTGTGCTTCCCGTGGGAACGACCAACTCGTGGGCGCTTCAGATGGGCATCCCATCCTTGAACCCCATACTTCCAGGCACACAAGCGGCCAAGCTGTTGGCTGGTCTGGAGGAACGAATTGCGCACCCATTACCCGCCAACTTCTATCGAAAGGTGCTGTTGGATGCTGCTCGAGTGCTGGTGGAGGGCCAGACCGTTGCCGTCGATGTGGGCGAACTCTCCGGCCGCCACTTTTTGATATCGGCTGGTATCGGGTTAGAAGCGGCGATCGTGGAAAGCATACCTCTCAAAGAAAAAAAGGCATTAGGTTCCTGGGCGTACGTGCTCACTGCAATCGAGTCTGCTTATCGATATACTGGTACCGACGTTCGGCTCGAGCTGGACGGAAGGACGATTAATGTCTGTACACCGTTGATTGTCGTTAGTAATATTCAACTTTATGGGGGCATGGTGGCCATTGGGCCTAAGGCCTGCGTCAACGATGCCAGGTTGGATGTGTGCATTTTCAAGGGAGACGGTTTTTTCACTTTTGTGCAGTACGCCATGAAGGTGCTCTCGCATAGACATCTCAAGGATCCGAAAGTAGAGTACTACCAGTGCCGTGAGATATTTGTCGAGTCCCAGCGCTCGCTGCCGGTTCACGTGGACGGTGAGCTTTTTGCCAGGACCCCGGTCGCTATCCGTGCCGTGCCCTCATCGCTGAAGGTCATCATACCGAAAACTGTGCCGGGCGGCTTGTTCCACCCGCCAACCTACTCTTCAGGTCGCTGAGAGCTTCAGAGCAGAGAGAGTTGGAAAGGAACTACAAACACCGTTCGTCACACCGGTGAACCACGCCTGCTATCTGCTCTATAGGAAGCACGAAAGCTATGCCGGCGCCTGGCTTGTCCAGTTCAGCGGCCTGGACAATCGCTTCCAGGATAGCCTCTTTCTTGTCCGGATAGGTTACCGACAGGACAATCTCCTTTTCTGGTTCGATGGGAATACCCAGGATTTTCTGCTTCTCATGGATTCCCACCCCACGGCCCAGCATGATGGTGCCTCCTTCTGCCCCGGCCTTGCAGGAGGCATCAAGTACTCTGTCGCCCCATCCATGTCTGACAATGCTCATAATGAGAGATATTTCTGCCATGTCTATTCCTCCTTTCTGCGTAGTTTAATACGAAGTATCAGCCCGAAGACCATGATAGTCAAGATAGGCGCCAGGGCTACCAGAGCTATCAGGCCAAAACCATCCACAATCGGGTCGCGGCCCTCAATCGCAGAGGCGATGCCTACAGCTATCGCCAGAACGAAGGTTACCACCATCGGCCCGGTAGCCACGCCGCCGGCATCAAAGGCGATGGCGATAACCCTCTTGTCACTTAACCAGAGCATGCCTATAGCCAGCAGGTAACCGGGTATGATAATCCAGAGCAAAGGAATTCCGTACACAATTCTTGCCATCCCCAGGGCAACAAACAGGGCGACGCTGGAGGATATCGCATAGAGAACAAGACTCTTGCGTATGGAGCCACCTGAAGCCTCTTCAACCTGGTCGCCGAGTATGCGCACGGCAGGCTCCCCCCAGGTAGCCAGGAAACCCATCATCAAGCCAAACGGTACTAAGAGCCATTGCGCCCCCATAGCGCCCAGAATCTCACCCATCGCCTGGCCCGCCGGGAAAAAGCCGGTGCTCACACCCTGAAGGAACAGGGCCAACCCTACCACAGCTAGCAGAGTTCCTTTAAGGAGATTAGATACGTAGCTCCTCGGCAGCTTCAATACCGAAAACTGAAATATGATGAATAGTACCAGCAGTGGCAGCAAAGCCTTTATCACGCCCAAAAAGGTATGCCCGATTCCGTCCCAGATGACTACTTCACTCAAGATAGCACCATCCCCATGACCATTACCCCGATTACCGGCCCGATTGAGGCCAGCCCGATCAGGCCGAAGCCGTCTGACAGCGCAGACCTTCCCGCCAGGACTGAGCTAAATCCCAGTCCCAGCGAAAGGATTATCGGCACCGCCATCGGCCCGGTGGTGACGCCGCCCGAGTCGAAGGCGACCGGCACAAATTCAGCAGGAGTAAAGAAGGCCAGGATAATGATGATAATATAGCCGGCTGCCAGCAGGTAGGCGATAGGGAAATTGACCAGAATGCGAACCATCGCCGCTGCAACAAAGAAAGCAACTCCGATGGCGATGACAGGCACCAGAACATTCCCGGCAATAGCCCCTTCGGATACCACATCAACCTGCCCGGTCAAGACGATGACATCGGGCTCAGCGACAGTGGCGGCAAAGCCGATGAGAAAGGCGATACCAATAACCCAGTATATAGAGCCGCGCCTTGGGACTCCGGCACCGAGAGCTTTGCCCATGGGCAGAATTCCGATTTCAACCCCCAGCAGAAAAAGAATCATACCGGCGATGACCATGGCCGCCCCTATCACAAACTGGAGAAAAATGTGAGTGGGCATCCGGATAACGGCAAACTGGAGAATCACTACTGCCACAACCAGCGGCAGAATTGCCGTGATGACTTCCAGCGCCTTGGCTTTAATATGGTTTTGCATAGCTAATTATACCAAGGCCCTCCATAACATCGAAAGAGGAAGGAGAAGCAAGGGGGTGCTTACACAAAGTTGCTGTCCGGCGCCTCAAATGTGCCAGAAAAACGCTGGGGTAGTCGTACCACATCTCCTTGTGTAGTGCGACCCTTCAGGGTCGTGCAGCAGATTCGTCCTGAGGCGTGAAGGAATCACTTCCTTCACGACAAGGTCAAAGAGGAAGGCGGCATGTGAGATGCCACCAGAAATATCTGCATAAGGGGCGGCGGGAGTTCCACTCACTCCCGCCGCTTATAAGAAAAAAAGGAGGAAAGTGGTGAGAAAGCCGGTCAATTACTTCTTCTATACAGCTACCTCACATAAGACTAACACTTGTTCAGAGGAAAGTCAATACCCTGTACTCGTTCAGCACCCCGGTGCCACATCTTTTTTGTCATTGTTGATTTGCCCCAAATAGCATAAGCGCCTATAATAGAGACAACCCGAACGAGCGAAGTCTCAACGAGATAGTCAGGAGAAGACCAATATGCCAGAAGAGTTCGATGCCGAAAGCCTGAGTCTGAAAGCGTGGATGTTGCTGCACCGGACACGCGACCTGTTTTTCCGATGCGAGGACCAGGTAGTTGCTGGGTTCGGGCTTACTGCGGAGCAGTACTCAGTGCTTCTGGCCATAGAATACCTCGATGCGCCTGTAAGGGCAACTGACGTAGGCCGGTGGCTGGAACGCAAGGTGAACAGTGTGAGCATGATAGTTGACCGTATGGTCAAGGCCGGTCTGGTCACAAGGGAAAGAGACCTGCCCGACCGCAGGGCGGTACGCCTGGTTATCACCGGCAAGGGAGATAGGGCTTTCAAAGCGGCAACTCCAGCAGTCTGGAGGCTTATCGAGGAAATCATGTCGCAACTATCAAATGAGGACTCACTTACTCTGGTCAGGCTGCTTCAGACGCTCAGAGAGAAGGCGCTTCAGTGTCTTAATCCAAAAGATGATCCTCAGGAAATGAAGAGCTATGACACCGAGGACATGGTTCGTTTTATAGAACGGATGACCAGGTACATTTCTCGGTAGAACAGCGGGTAACTCTATTCTTCACCTCCAATTTCTACAGTGCGACGCTCCTGCCCGCCGTACAGGTACTCTGGCAGGCGGGTCAGGGTCGTGCCATGCCCCTGCCACGAGACACGGATCGTAACACCCCTTGCCTTCGCTGAAGCTTTAGCGCAAGCAGGCCTAACTCCCTCTTATCCTAAGAGGGGGGATTGATGTGGTTTCCCCCCTTAAGGTAAGAGGGGATTCAGGGGGGTTATCACTAAAGGCACGAGGCTAAAGCCTCGCACTCATACCCCACAGCCCCACCAAGATTGCCACGCCCCGATTGCATCGAGGCTCGCAACGACGAAGGGGAAGAGAGCAAGCAGCAAAACAGAGTTGAGCACATCTACACTGATTCGAGCGATGCGTGGTTACAGAGGGTTGACAGCAGCCGCTGAGTAGCATACTATGTGAATGGGCAAATGTTGTAAGATGGGAAATGCGGACACGCTTATTTTTGCGGACAGCCGAATTTTTATGGCAGGAAGGGCACACTGCACATGCAACATCAGAAGAAGCTAAGGAAGAAACAATAAAGATGATAAAAGTATATGCTGAATTTGCAGAAAAC
>JAWOCP010000134.1:0-4515 GCA_046483735.1 Dehalococcoidia bacterium | reverse complement strand
GATTACTCCCACGACTCTGCTGCCCCAGAACTTGCCAGCGGCATGGACTCACACTGTCACCACGGCTGCCACTCTTAGTCAGGCGCTTTCTGTGTTACAGGGGAAACGTCTGCCCTGGAGTATCGTGCGGAGCGCTATTGACTCAGCGGTCAGGGCTAGACTGTTGGAATTGGCGGCTGACTCAGGGCCATGGCCATGTGATTGGCCGGGAGCAGCAGACGTTCGCCTACAAGTGCCCGAGGGCATAGTGATACCCCCTCCAACACGACGCGATTATGCTGAAGCCGAGCTGGAACTAGCCGAACTCCAAGACGTAGTCGATGGTCTGAGTGATGTCCTCAAAGCAGGAGCTGGCCTCAATCTGCGCTTCGTGCTTCGAATGGAAGTTGGTGACGGAGTTCAGGCGAAAACGGAGCAAATTGCCAAACTCAACGACATACTGGCTAAGATCTGTGACAAGTTGAGATTTGGTTAAACCAGGGCCGACAAGTTAATAGGTTAATAACTCAACCTCAACCATGAAAAAGGGACACAGACAGGCAGAGCAATTTCGGCCCCGGGCAGAATACTCTATCAATGGCAAGGCAGCGTCTCTGGCAGAGATCGCGGAGGCGTCGGGAGACAAGGAAGCGTGGAGATCGTATCTGGAACGAGAGCGCGACCTAGGATCGCTGCACCGTTACTTGGAGAAATATCTGGGTAAATATGTCACTGCTCGTGAAATACACTGGCCGCCGGGTATGAGAAACGCAGCACTGCGCAAGTGGAAGAGCAGCGGCAAGGTTCGGGCTGAGCATGTTAGAGGCCGTTGGTATTACTCGCTGGAAGACCTGCTGAGAACCATCCGAGAAGAGTAGCATCCATTTATCATAAGCAAAGTCGATTTCAGCATTAGGAGGCGACTATGAGGCGAGTACCACAACCAAATGTGCTATTTGTGAATATCGGTTGGGCGCCAAAATACGATGGAAAACACGCAATCCATGGAGGTCACGGGGATATCAAGGACCAGGGAGGCAATCCATCAAAACTCGGTGAGGGAAGAGCCTTTCTTCCGCGCAGCCGCGGCTTGGTCCAATGCGTGGTGGGGATGGGCAAAGTAGAACCCGACTTGTCTATTGATGTGGTGTTTGTTGCCCGCAACCCGGGTACAAGACACCATGAAATAGTAGGGATCTACTTCGAACCCAATTTCCTTTACCAGAAGTGGACGAATCCCAACAGCAACGAACAAACTTGGGCTGACGCTTCTACACAGCACTTCATAGAACTCTTGGGCAACCAACGTCCGAGTGTCAAGTGGCCTCCCGGCAGGAGTATGCGCCGCTGGGTCTCGCAGTTAGGTGCTGTCCGCTACCAACAACTGTTCAGCCAATACACAGCCCTAATTTGAAGCCTGGCCCAACAATACTGACACTTGTTCAGTTGGCTTTGTGGTGGGTAGCAGCCTGTCTCTGGTGGAAAGCTTCGTACATCGCGAGGGCGGCGGCAACGGAGGCGTTCAAAGAGCTGATTTTACCGCGCATCGGAATTGAAACCAGGTAATCGCATTTCTTCTTCACCAGCTCACAGATCCCTTTTCCCTCCCCACCGATAACGATAGCCACCGGCATGGTGAAGTCAACCCGGCGGTAATCTTCTCTTCCGGTGGGATTGACCCCGGTTATCCTGATTCCCTCTTCCTTGAGTCTGATTATTGTCTGGGCAATGTTGGCGACCTGGGCGACTGGCAGATATTCTATCGCCCCAGCCGAGGCTTTGGCCACGGTATCTGTCAATCCTACCGCACGCCGCGTGCGGATGATGATGCCATGAGTACCGCTGGCTTCCGCAGTGCGGAGTATCGCTCCCAGATTTTGTGGGTCCTCTATTCCGTCGAGAATACAATAAAGGGGGGCCTCGCCCTTTTCTTTGGAAATTCTGAATAAATCTTCAAGGCTGTGATATGCTTTGGCGGCAGTATAAGCGATGACACCCTGATGCCTCAACGCAACACTATGTTTCCTAAAAACTACAGCGGGCACGTATTCCACGGGGATTCCTTTGCCTTTCGCCAGATGCAAGATTTCCCCAATGATACTGTGCCTACTGATGTCACGGGCAAGCAGGATTTTCTGTATGGGGCGTCCCGCGCGGAGTGCTTCCACTACCGGATTGCGACCGGTTAGAACCTCTTCCACCCCCTGATTCTAGTGGAAACCAGGCAGGGAAGTCCAGCAAGGTTAGATTCTGCACAATGCTCGGGAATGTTCACTCGCCACACCAGAGAGTTCATTCCTTATAGCATCGAGATTCGCTAGCCACATAGGTGGCTCATTGCTGGCTTCACAACGCTTGTTTGCAAGTTGTTCCATCGCCCTGTATACTGCACACGGAGGGAGGGTTTTATGAATATCTATGTAGGCAATCTACCCCACGAAGTCACAGATGAGGAATTGCGGGAGGCATTTGAAGCTTTCGGGCAGGTTACGTCAGTGAACATCATCAAGGACAGATATAGTGGCCAACCTAGGGGATTTGGGTTTGTGGAAATGCCAGCCAGTGCTGAAGGCCAGGCCGCAATCAGTGGCCTGAACAGCAAGGAGATGAAAGGGAGAACATTGACTGTAAGTGAGGCGCGCCCGCGCTCTGAAGGCGATCGAGGCGCTGAGAGGCGTTCTTAGTAAACAGCAAGCAAATATAACAGATTCACAATAGAACTTTGTCTAACAGCACGTGAAAGACTATGCATTGCCCCATCCAAATTCGGCTTCGCTTAACTTCCCACTGACAGGGCACACTCTTAACAATCACTCATTTTGTGACATAAGTTTGAACTGAAAAGTGAGGTTGTGATGGTTGAGATCGTTAAGATGATGCTCGCATGGCGAGGAAGAGGTGAGCCACGCGATTCTGAGGACTTGATCGGTAGATTACCCGAAATCATGCAGCGCAAAGACATCATACGCGCAGGCGGGTTAGCTGTAAACCGAACAAGGTTCACAGCTAACCCGATAACGACTCTTCCACCACGTGAAAAGCTTGGCATATCTCCAGTAGGTTTCATGAACTATAGGCAGTTAGCTAAGACCTATGACGGTCTTGACAGGAAGCCTCGACGCGACACAATCGAGGGCCATGAACTCGAAGCATTAGAAGCCTTCATCAGGGAAAATGGGGTTGTCTCCATTGGGTATGTGAAAGTTGACCCTGACGATATTTTCATTGACAGAGGAATACTGTTCCCTAATGCGATTGTTGTTTCGATCCAGATGCCGGCGGATAAGATGAAGCTGGCCCCGAGTTATGAAACACTAAGAATGATCCTGGGGACCTATGCTAGAACAGGAGTCGTTGTAAACAAGATTGCAGCTTTGCTGCGCAAATGGGGATTCGGGGCACAGGCTGGTGCGGGACTAGGTGGCTTCACCACCTATCCGGTGCTGGCGCAAAAGGCTGGATTGGGCAGCTTCATTCGAAGTGGCTTGCTTCTAACTCCAGAGAGCGGCCCATGCCATCGATTGGCAGTGGTATACACCAATATCAAGAATTTTCCAGCAGGAAAAGGTAACCCCTGTGACTGGGTTTCTGAGTACTGTGATCATTGTGGTATATGCATCGAGAGATGTCCACCGAAAGCGATCAGGACTGATCCCGTCAGGATCAATGCCAAACACCTCCAGCATATTCAACATGACAGGTGTATGGCTCATTTTGCGAAGTGCTACGGGTGCTCTATTTGCATCAAGGTGTGTCCTTTCTTTGTCCGTGGTTATCATACATTACGCGAAAAATGGGATAAACGAGTGGGTTGACCTCCTTACCAGACAGAAAAGCCATCATGGAATCCGGATTATCCTGAAGCAGAGTGTGACTCAAGTCATATACTGCTGCCGTGATAATGGATATAATGACATTTCTGGAGGTGTAGATTATGTCTCGAGCAAGCAAGAAGTCACAAATAGCGGTTGTGGTCTCGATTGTTGCAGTCCTGACAGTCATCTCCGCATTAGTATTCCTGGGCGAAGAACCAGAGTCAGGCTCAGGTCAGAGTCCGTCCCCGCCGGTCTCGTACATTCTGCCGACAGAGGCGGGAGCATGGGTTCCTGAGATTATGCATGAGGGCAGCTTGCCATCCGACACAGGCCAGGTGACCATACAGAATGTGGGTGTATTTACGTTTGAAGCCACTGAAGTGGAAACGCTGCGTCCTGACATATTTCAGGCAGGGCATTTTTCGGTGTTTGACGTTGTTGCACACCTTGCCAAAGAGGGTGATATCGAACTTACATATCACTTTGACGATTCGGCAGGCACCCATGTAATCGATACGATCAGCGGCCAGATTGACTGGTGGTACACCGCGTTCTACTCAGGCGGTTGGAGTGAGCGGATTGCTTTCCGAATGGACATGTTTCCCTATAAGGATGGCACTGAAATACGCCTGTTTCGAGACCAGAATGTGGGCGCGATCTACACTTCATTCCGTGAAGAGTTCAGTCGACTTGAAGCTAACGACGGAAGAGTCATCATCCC
>JAWOCP010000007.1:0-4021 GCA_046483735.1 Dehalococcoidia bacterium | reverse complement strand
TATTTGATACTCCCAGGTCCCGTGCCAGTTCCTCGAGATAACCCTGTTGTCTTCCCGTGCCAGCGATGACAAACTGTGCCTGTGGTGTTTCTGCTAAAACGAGGGGAATAGCTTTAACTAGTGTTTCAACATTATAAATCGGAGCGAGAGCCCTGGTACTTATGACCATGGGTTGTGCACTGTCTATCCCGAGACCCTGCCTGGTTTCCTCATTACGATGACACGGGTCAAATTCTGCCGTATCAACACCGAGCAAGATTGTTCTCAATTTATTGGAGTCAATTCCTAATTCGCTGATGTGCTGTTTGGCAACATCGATAGGAAATAGACATACGATCATATCTGCTTTCTTGCCTGCGTACCTGGCAGTAAATTTCGACAGCGGGTTTTGCTTTGGCTGGACCAGCACATCGCTGCCCCAGGCGGTAACTACCAGCGGGTGGAACCCGGAGCAGGCGGCCAGGAAGCCGTAGACGGTGACGAAGTGACCATCGACAATATCCGGTCTTATCTTTTTTACCAGGCGCCGGGTTTGGAAAATCCAGAGTATGGCACTGAGGTATTGAGATATGGCCCACATTCCCGGGGCCAGCCTGGTTAACAAATGGACATGAACGTTTTCGTCATAACCAGGCATGAACTTCCAGCAAATCAAGTGCACTTCGTGTCCCTTCCTGCTGAAGTAGTTCACCCACCTCTGGGTATGGATACTGGCGCCATCGGCAACGTAGCAAATCCTCATCGCTCTATCCCTTGTTAACCGAAACCAGCCCGCCCGAGAACCACATCACTTTAATCGTCATTAAGTGTATTCATCGGACTTCATCCTCTCTTCAATTCCCCGTCCAGCTGGCCCAGGTATTCTTTGAGCTTTTCAGCCAGATTGCCCCCGGCACCCTGGTTGGGCGGGCTGGCGTTCGCATTCCTTATTGCCGATGCCAGCTCGCTTGTATCATACACTACCGTTACCCCCCGGTTCGCCATCTCCGTGGCGATTTCGAGCTGGTGGTCGTCAAAGACTTCGTCATACCACTTCGTCCTGGGTACGAGAACGAGCGGCTTGTTGTGTGCCAGCGCGGTCAATATGGACCCCGTACCGGCGTGAGATACCACCACCCTGGCTTCACCAACAAGCTTCTCCATCTCGCTCCTGGGCACGAATCTGAAATAGTCGCAGTTTTCAGGTTCATAATCCGTGGAGCCGATCTGCATCACTACCCGGTCATCCAGTCCGCTGGCTATGCGGTCCATTTCCCTGACCAGCCTCTCGAAGGCCCGCATTCCCCCTACGGTCACAAATATCAAAGCACGTTCCCCCAGTACTGCGCTTTCATGCCGTATTTCTTCAGCAGCGGCTCCCATTGCACCAGGAACAAGTCTGCGATGGGGTAAATAAGCTTGCCGGCAGCCGACTTGGTTGTGATTCTGGCCAGTGTTTCGATGAATATGACCTTCGCCCCCACGACTTTACCCGCATAGCAGAACGGGACCGCGATTTCGCCACCGCCTGTGGAAATGACCACGTCCGGCCTCTCCTTAATCAGGATGCGGAGGGCAATGAATATGGTCTTGAGCCAGGTCAGCCTTTCCCGGATATACCCTTCCTCGTACGGAATGAAGTAGGCCCTTTCCAGGTGCCGGGAGTACTCAGACCTGTGCGTGACGAAAAAGTAGTCCTGCCCCTCGAAAGCAGGCATCAGCCTTTGCATCTGGGTTAAGTGCCCGCCAGGGCTACATGCCAAACAAATCTTCAACGCTGTATTATATTATATCACCAACCCTGTTCACCAAGGGCTTGCCTCGGGTTCATTGAGTTTGTTGAGTTTGCCACAGGGCTTCGCCCTTCGCAATGACAGTCCGTTCTTGTCTTTGCGTGACCCGACATGCCGGGACGAAGCAATCTGGAGGTAGGGGATTGCCGCACCCCGATTGCATCGGGGCTCGCAATGACGAAGAAGGGTGGGCCCTAACACAGGGACCATTGCCCTTTTTTTATCCACCTTAGAGTAAGGGGGATAAAGGGGGTTATCTCCATCGCCATCATGTTGCTGCTTGCCCGGCATTGATCATAACTCCCTTTTCTCCTCTTATCCCGATTTCATCGGGACATTCCTTAAGAAGGGAAAATCTCACTTTTTGCGCCGGGGCTTGGAGCTGCGGTCTCACCGGCGTATGCCCCTGAAAGGCCGAGCTACACATTAGCCTTTGACAAGAGTATTATTCTTATATATAGTTATGGCTAATAGGTAAGATAACGAGTAAGGGAGATATTATGGCCACCGGAGCAGTCAAAGTAACTGTGAGCTTGTCGCATGACCTGGTAGCAGTTGCCGATGAAGTTGCACATGAGAAGAAAGTCAGTCGGAGCAAGGTTATCTCTTCTTGCCTGCAGGATTTAGCTGCGGAGCGTTTACATAAGAAAATGGCAGAGGGATATAAGGCGCTGGCAAAGGAGAACTTGAGGTTTGCTGAAGGGGCTGTGGATTCGGCTAACGAGGCACTGTCCAGGCGGGAATGAGCATTTATGACTGAAGAATGTAAACGGGGCGAGATTCACCTGGTTAATTGGAACCCCGGCAGAGGTAGTGAACAGATAGGAAAGCGGCCGGCACTGGTTATCCAGAATGACACAGGGAATAAACATAGCCCCACCACTATAGTAGCTGCCTGCAGCACCGCAAGTGTTAAAGCTTATCCATTCATAGTCCATGTTAAGGCAGCAGAAAGCGGCATGGACAAGGACAGCTTCATCAACCTGGCCCAGATAATGACCGTTGATAAGACAAGGCTGGAGATAAAGCTCGGTCAATTATCAAGCGAGAAGATGCTCGCAATCGATGCGGCACTGAAGAATAGCCTCGGCATCGATTTATAGCAGATTATGAAGCAAAGCATTCACATTGCCCTGGAATACCTGTATGGGTCAGCAGCGATTTCCCCGCTTAAGGTCATCTGGCAGGGGTGAGGTTGGGGTTGCCACGCCCCGATTCAATCGGGGTTCGCTATGACAGAGAGCATTGGGAGCTTCGTCCTTCATCGGAGGATTGACATACTATGACGTATATGTCATAATTCTTAGGAGTGAGTTGGCATGCGGGCTTCTATATCACAGAGAAAGGCGAGTCTCCGGTTGAAGATGAAATAGCTCGCTTTCCCAGCAAGGCCGGGGCGAAGATATTCAGGTGGTTGGACTTGCTGGAGAAGTTCGGGCTGAGTGAGATGAGGGACTACGTGACTAAACTCGAAGGGTATGACCTGTTTGAGTTGAGGATTCTGCATGGGGGGAGTTGTTATCGCCTTTTCTTTTATCCGTATCAAGGCAAGCGGCTGGCAATATTCCATGTTTTCAGTAAGAAGTCGAAGAAAACACCGCGGCGAGAGATTGAGAAGGCGATGAGGAGGAAACATGACTATGAGGCTAGACAGCTAATGTGAATTGAATGCGTTTCTGTGAAAGGAGACAAGGAATGGCAAGTCTGAGGTCGTATAAAGACGTAAAGAACAGGTTTTTGAGTGAACCCGAGTTTCGCAGGGATTATGAAGCGCTAAGGCCGGAATTCGAGTTAGTTGAGTCGATTATCAGGCGCCGTATCGAACTCAAAATGAGTCAAGAGGAGTTGGCTGCAAAGGTAGGAACGGGGCAAGCTGCTATCTCAAGGTTGGAGAGCGGTAGTGCCAACCCCACCCTGGCTTCGCTCGTGGAGATTGCAGCGGCTCTTGAAGCCGACCTGCACGTTGAACTGAAGCCGAAGGATGTCGTCAGGCGGTGACGACTCGCAGAAACCTCACCCCTTCCTTGCCTAGCCTACCCAGACACGCCCTGCCGGGACGAAGCAATCTGGAGGTAGGGGATTGCCGCACCCCGATTGCATCGGGGCTCGCAATGACGAAGAAGGGTGGGCCCTAACACAGGGACCACCCTTCTTCGTCATTGCGAGCCCCGATGCAATCGGGGTGCGGCAATCCCCTACCTCCAGATTGCTTCGTCCCGGCAGGGCGTGTCTGGGTAGGCTAGGCAAGG
>JAWOCP010000045.1:0-4984 GCA_046483735.1 Dehalococcoidia bacterium | reverse complement strand
CAGGACGACGACCTGCTTGTTCATGACCTGCTTGCGGTGTTAGAGTAACCCACACCACATCTCCGCATTGAGGAATATAAGACCGGACTCTTACCACGTTTCGTTCCCTACGGCACGACCAGTATCAACCTCGTGATGCAAGTTTTCTTCAGTGACCTTGGTCAGAAGTTGCTTTAGAGTCAGCTCGGGTCTAGCTACCGGCGTGATAACAAGTTTCCCATCAGCCAGCGAAACTTCAACAGGCGTCTCTTTCTGCAGCCCTACTTCGTCAGCGAAAGACTTAGGGATACGCAGGGCAAGGCTGTTTCCCCATTTCTGAACACGCGTCTTCATGCCAAACCTCCATTTATGGTGTCTACAATGAAGATACTGTTTGTGCAGACATTTGTCAAGTTGTATAAGCACCGGTGTAGTGAGTGAGTCTATTGAGATTGCCACGCAATGAATGACAGAGCATTGGGGGCTTCGCCCCCAAACCCCCGTGAAAGGGTGCGCGACCCTCAAGGGTCGCGCTACGCGGGAGGCATCACAACCCACGCACCGCTGCGATGGTCTCTCGCAGGCCTGTCTCCAGATCGCACCTCGGACTGTAGCCGAATTGCCCGGCCCGGGAAATGTCAGCCAGGCTGTGCTCTATGTCGCCGGGGCGGGCCTCCTGGTGCTCCGGCTCAGCGCTGCTCCCCACGAGCCTGATGACAAGCCCGGCCAGCCTGTTTATGGAAACGCGCTCGCCTGTGCCGATGTTGCAGACGCCGGCGACATTGCTTTCGGCAGCCAGGATACTGGCGTTCACCACGTCTTTTATGAAGACGAAGTCACGGGTCTGTTCGCCATCGCCGTAAATGACGGGCGGCCTGTTGTCGAGAGCTCTTCGAATGAAAACGGGGATGACGGCGGCGTATTGTGAAGCAGGGTCCTGTCGCGGTCCGTAGACGTTGAAGTACCTGAGGCAGACGGTGGGAAGTCCGTAGACCCGGTGGAATACCCGGCAATAGTATTCCCCGGCAAGCTTGGTAACGGCATAAGGAGACTGCGGGTCGGGAAACATGTCCTCCATCTGCGGCAGGGTCGGGGTATCACCGTAGACCGCCGCCGATGAGGCGTAGATTACCTTCTCAACCCCGCTGTCCTTGGCCGCCAGGAGCACGTTCAGAGTCCCGGTTATATTTGCCTCGTGAGCGGCCAGAGGGTGCTCTATGCTGCGGGGAACGCTGAGGAGGGCCGCCTGGTGAAAGACATAGTCAACGTCCCGGAAAAGCCTCTTAAGTAAAGGGAGGTCGGTGATGCTGCCGCGGACGAATTCGACAGGAGATTGCTTCGCGGCTTCCTCGCTATGCTCGGAACCCCGACCCGCAATGACATCAAGGACACTGATGTTTTCGAGCTTCCCGGTGGAAAGGTCGTCGAGGATTACCACCTTGTACCGGCGCTCCAGGAGTTCCTGGGCCAGGTGAGAGCCGACAAATCCAGCCCCACCGGTTACGATTGCCGTCTTCTCAGTCAAGACGCCTCTGACCCGAGGTATTCAAAAATCTTGACACTGGACAATGTCTGTCCTGCCAGCGATGTTTTGGCCTCGGACGAATGTACGAGCTGATAGCTGTTCAATTCCGCAAGAGCCACCGGGCTACTGAGGGGACTGGGACTTCCTATCCTGTAGTTCCCGGGCTCCTGGGCCGCCACAAAGGCCTCGGCTTCTTCATAAGTAGGAAACGACCAGACATTGGTGATTTCCCTGTACCTCATTCCGGCTCTATCTACCTTCTCTTGGTAAGATATGACCGTTGACTCGGCGGGAGCCACGGCTTGGCCATCGAAGTTATAGAGCCTGACAACCATGGAGCTGTAATAAGCGGGGTAGTACAGAAGTACCGACTCCAGTCTGCCGTCCTGTGTCGGATAGTAAAAGCCCTCGTAAAAATCAGCCACGCTCCCGCCTGCCCACTCTACCTTGGCATAGAACTTGCCAGTCGTCATTGCCCGGTCGATCACCACATATTTGGAATCCCACCTGTCCAGTTGCTCGTTGGCCGAGCTTTCGTTCTGAGCGATGAAGAACTCGCCGGCCCGGACAGCCCCGGCCTGCATTGGATTGGCATTGGGTATGCGACGGGCTACCTGCATTATGAAGTAGCCGTAGTCCCACCAGGACATCACGCCGTAGGCGGTCTCAGGATATTCCAACTCCGCCCCTGGCGGGTATAGCTCATAATAGTAGTCGGGGTCGTCAAAAGGTTCCGGGCTGTTATCCCTGAGCCACAGCAGCGAGGTGTACCAACCTTCGTCCATAATAGCTGGCCTCTCGGCAATATACCTTGTGTATCCGACGTAAAGCCGCTCCTCACCAAATTTGATGGCCCGTGGCGTCTCCTTCCACAGCCCGATACTGGGGAAGAAGACGAGGAAAAAGATGACTATGCCGGCCACGATGACCCCCACCCAGGCACGCCTGGGCTGCATGAAGCTCTTTTGCCCTGGCCTCTCTGCGGTCTTTTTCCTCTTCTTGAACTCTTTGCCTGCGCTCACTACCTCCGCGGGCTTGGCCAGCAATTTCCTTAAGCCGGCGATGTCCAGCACTTTCCAGGAGAAATACCCCGTCAGCAAGGCGGCATTTATTGCATAGTAGTAACCGAAGCGGCGCTGTCCCAGGACTGCTATCAGCATTATTATGCTCCATACCAGGACCACGGTAAGGGCGGCACTTTTTTCCTTGATAGCGAGATAAATCAGCATGGCCAGGGAAATGAATGCGATGAAGAAGGTGGTGTTGAAGTTGCCCCAGGCCAGGCTCGGGGTCAGCGGCTGCATTTCCAGAACAGTCAAGGCGGCGCCGCCCGGGGCGAAGAGGTTGAATTGACGGAGCATAAGCTGAAGCAGAGAAGGGTTGATGGCATGCAAAGCGCCTAAAGCGATGCCGGCCAGTGCCAGCATTGCCAGGGGATAGTAAACGGGCTTCAATCCTCTGCCGGCCATCAGTCGCGAGATAATGCTGAGGACCGCGGGCACCAGTATGGCGACCAGCATGGCGACACGATACAGCATTTCCCGACTGCCTTCGCCCAGTACGGGAAGAAGCATGAGGAAGGCAATAAGGAAAACAGGAGTGCCGATAATGCACAGATAGTCGGTTGATTTATGCCTCAGGTGGTCGACAAGGAACTGAATCATCAGGTAAGCAAATATGACAAAGATAAACAGCAGCCCGCCCTGCCAGCAAAGGAGATAGAAACCCAGGAAGATGCCGGCAAGCAGGGTATAGACGAGAGGCCTGGTGATAGTTGACCAGTCTCTGGTGAGCAGGTGGCCGAATGAAACTTCTCTTTCTCGCGCCCGCTTAATGGCCATTATGAGAAAGAGTATGGTCACGGTGCTGAACAAGGTCTCGGCTACATGGTGGTCGGTAAAGCCGAGCAGTGAACGATTCAGGAATTCACCGGGCAATATGGCAACCAGGGCGGCCGAGATTATGCCTACCCAGCGGTTGAACAATTCCTTGCCGATGAAATAGACCGGGATGAGCGTCACAGCGGCCAGAATGGCCGGCATAGAAACGGCCACCGCTTCCATGGTATGCTGAGTCGGTGCGCCCCCGCCGACAAGCAGAGCGGCACCGGCGACAAGCCAGGCAAAGAACGGTCGAACAAGCCCGACACCACCCCCGGGGTAGAGAACATAGGGGTCGAAGGCATTGAAGCGTGGGAAGTTGTTAACGATATTCTCTATGTGACGCATGTAGTAGTAGGCATCGGTCTCCCGAAACCAGACCCAGTCGTTGACAAAGATCTGGTCATAAGGCAGGTATATGCGTATGTACAGGGAGAGGCCACAGAGGCCTGCCAGAATTATACCCGCTATAACTGCCGGAGGAAGCTTCCGTTTCTGCCCAGGATTTTGCTCGCTCACTCAGAATTCCTGCAAAGAGAATACGTTGCCTATTATAAGCTTGCCCCGCGCAACATTGCAATCCACCGTAACCCGCCAGCGCCCGCTCGTAGTATCGATCAGCAATCTTCCGCGTCATTGCGAGCCCCGACGAAGTCGGGGCGTGGCAATCTCGCACAGGCCACAGGATTGCCTGTGACCTGGTGCAGATAGATGGGTGACACTTCATGTTTTTGGACCATTGGGTAATAACCCTCGGTGTCATTGCGAGTCCCGACTTGTCGGGACGTGGCAATCTCATGAACCCCATCACCCAGATTGCTTCGTCACCCCGATGGAATCGGGGTTCCTCGCAACGACAAAGGGGAAACGGCTCGTCACAATGACAAGACGTGTCACCAAGATGCTGAACGGAGGCGGCCTGTTGAACGAGGAACCAGATTTAATCTATAATTGCGAAATGCGAACTTACGGCGCCGTCAACTTGAATCCTTTGTGGTTTCTAATAGCTCTAAACGTCTCGTTTTTCCTGATCACATTGCTAAGGCCGGAAACAATCTATCTGCTGGGCTTGACACCTGCACGCCTCCCAGAACAACCCTGGACCATCATAAGCAGCGTGTTTGTCCACGGCGGTCTCTTGCATATCGCGTTCAATATGATAGCCCTCTATTTCCTGGGTAGCTTTCTCATCCGGGCGGTGGGAGACAGAAGCTTCCTGGCAGTATTCTTTCTGGGAGGACTGGCCGGAAATCTCCTCTTCATCCTTCTTGCCCATCCATTCTCGACAGGAGTGGGAGCCTCAGGAGCCATTTATGGCCTTGCTGGAGCGCTGGCGATAATAGCCCCCAGAGTGCCGGTCTTTATGTTGTTCATCCCTATCCCCGTGCCACTCTGGATAGCGGTCATAATCCTCCTGTTCCTCTCTTTCCTCTTCTCCGGGATAGCCTGGCAGGCTCACCTCGGGGGTCTGTTCCTGGGACTCATAGCAGGTCTCATCCTCAGGAAGAGAAGGCGACTCTACTATTTCTGACCCGTTGACAAATAACCCCCTTTATCCCCCTTATTCTAAGGGGGAAGGGGGAGGAGAAGAAGGGGGAGG
>JAWOCP010000026.1:0-4378 GCA_046483735.1 Dehalococcoidia bacterium | reverse complement strand
CACATCTACTTGATTAATTACCCTGGCTTCGACATAAGCTAAGCTATGGTCAATTACTACGGGAGCCCCGGTTTCACCCAGTTTGTAGTTCACATCTTTGAGCTTGTCTACATCCCTGCCTGATTTGAAGCCGAAATGACCGATGAAGGAGAGGGGCGTGTCCTGTGATAGTATAGAAGCGGTAAACACCTTGCTTTCACTGATAAACTCATGAGTCAAGTTCTGCCTGTTGATACTCACGGCCACGGTTGGCGGGTCAGATGTCACCTGAAACACAGTATTGGCGATCTGCCCGTTGACTCTGTCTCCTTTTCTGCTACCTATCACGTATAGACCGTAGGTGCAGTTGTGTAGAACTTTGAGATTCATCCCTTCACCCTTTCTCCAGGTTATTCACATAAGGTCCTTCTCGCTGGCCTCGATTGCCTGCTGTAACTCGGCGCTGAGCAGAGGCGGCAGACCTTCGATATCAACCCTCAGAAAACCCCTGACTATAGTGGCCGTAGCTTCACTTCGGCTTAGCCCTCGTGCCATCAGATACTCTACTTCTTCCTCTGCTATCTTGCCCACCGCTGCCTCGTGGGACAGGTCAATACCGGCCAGCGTGCCTTTGAGTTCGGGTATGGCATGGATTTCGCCCTGTTCCCCCAGAATCAGCCCACGACATTCCAGATGACCTTTGACGTCAGGCGCATTGCCTTCTACATAGCCCCGGGCCACAATGCTACCTCCATTAGTTATCGCGCGCGACACGATTTCCGTTTTCGCCCCCTTGGCACCCAGGATGACCCGGGCGCCGACATCCAGCGATGAACCCGAAGCTGCCACCAGAATACTGTTGAATCTGACAACCGCATTCTCCCCTACACATCTGGCTGTGGGATACGTTTGTAGTGAACGGACCGGCTTAGTAAGCACATAGTTGCTAAGAAACAAGCCGTCCTCCTCGATAACCACTCCGGTGCGGGGGCGAACGGCTACCTCCGGATTCCAGCTATGTATCATAGTGAAGGTGACCTTAGCTCCTCTCTTTATGTAGAACTCGGAAACACCCAGGTGCAGGCCGGGATCTTCGTTAGAAGCGGTGGTACAACCGGTTATGATATGCAGCTCTGATTCTTCTTCCGCGATAATAATATTGTGCGCATTCTGCGCCAGCCGTGCTTTTGCCAGATAGAGACAGGTCTGTACCGGATAGATCGTCTTCTGGCCGGGCAGTGCCCTGATGAAATATCCATTGTGCTGATTCAGCTCCACATTGGCCGTGTACTTATCGGTATCCACAGCTACTGCCTGCCACCAGTAGTCTGACAGCCAATCGTACTCTTCCAGAGCCTGGCTCACCGGCATTACTTCCACGCCTTCTTGTCTGACTGAACTATGAACTGGAGCATTATCCATCTGGATAAAGGTTCCTGCCCTTTGGCTTATGTCGTCCAGAATGACTCCTGCCCCCAGCATCCTCTGTTTGGTCCTGGCAGGTAGCTTCGACGGGTCAGCTTGAAAGGGCTGCTCTTCAGCCGAGCTAACGTAAGTATCCAGATCTATGTCCTCACCGAACGCCGCTGGTTTGGCCCTGGCCACTCTGGCTTTGTCTTTGTATACCCCGGACGGTGTCGTCTTAGCCACTGGAGCCCCTCCTCACAAAACACTGGATGCATTCTTCGTAGCCCTTCTCTCTGATGGTGGCCAGAATCTCATGCGGGTCTCCCTCACATCCGATCACGCCGTCACACATGACATACCCGGTGCGGGCATTAACATAGTCCAGAATATGGCCCGTATGGGTAATGACCAGACCCATGCATTTTCGTTCAACTATGGGACAATCCTTCTCCAGCAAGTCATTTAGCAGTTCGCCGATAAGGGCGATATTTACCAGGTCAACACCCGATTCAGGCTCATCTATCAATGTCAATGTGGGTCTCTGGGCCAGTAGTTGCATTAACTCGGAACGTTTCAGCTCTCCTCCGGAAAACCCGTAGTTGATCTCCCTATCCAGAAAATCGACCAGGTCGGTCTTTTCCGCGAGTTCGTTGATGCGCTCTATTTGCTCGGGATCTTTGAGACAGGCGGCCACCATATCCCGTGTTTTTACCCCCCGAACCACCGGTGGCCTTTGGAAGGACATCCCTATTCCCAGCCGGGCTCTCTCGTCCAGCCCCAGCCTGGTTATGTCCTGGCCCTTGAAAACAATTCTGCCTTTGGTCACCCGGTACTTGGGGAACCCCATTATTGCCATGAGCAAAGTGGTTTTCCCGCTGCCGTTGGGACCGAAGAGGACGTGAGTCTCCCCAACTCTTATTCCCAGGTTTACGTTGTGCAGAATCTCCCGCCCTTCCACTTCTACTGTCAGCTGTTCAAGGCTTAAAGCAACGTCATCCACACTGTACCTCCTGTTCGTTCATTTTTGGCCTATCCCCACCCCACACAGTAACCAATTCCCACTTTCAAAGTAAAACCCCGCAGGGCCAACCAGGATCCCTGCGGGTATTGGGAAGGACTAGTATCTCGATTCTAGGTTCACCATTCTACCACCCGGTCACGTACGCAACTGTCAACGTAAAGTCGAAGTTACTCCTTTCAGCCAGTATTATACCACCAAACCGCCCTCATACATATTGGCGCCTGTGGATACCCCGGCTGGCGTCACAACAAGTCATCGGCTGCAAGTCACGGTCTCTGCACGGTTCGTATCAAGCCGCCCTTGCAATCCCTTATGTTTACGATCAGAGGCATCTGACCCGGCAGGGCATGAGTAGCGCAGGCCAGACACGGGTCGTAGGCCCTGAAAGCCATCTCCACCATATTGAGGAAGCCCTCTTCTACCTCTGGACCCTTCACAAATCCCTGGGCCGCCTTTTTCACAGACAGGCAAATCGGGGCCGCATTGTGCTGGGTGGCCACGATAAGGTTAACCTTTGTAGCCCTTCCGTGAACATCAGCTTCGTAATGATGGATAAGGGTTCCGCGCGCTGCCTCCACACAACCAATACCGAACCTGCCCAACTTGAGGTCCATATTGCGTATGTCCTTGCTCGTCAGCAAAGGGTCATTGGCAATCCGCTGCATATCCTCCGCAGCTTGCAGAGCTTCTATGAGTCTTGCCCAATGGTAAGCGAGAGTATGATGACTCGGCTTGCCGCCCAGTGTATCGAACATTGCCTCATACTCTTTCTGGGCCAGCGGGGTGGCCATAGCGTCAGCCACATTTAACCTTGCCAGAGGCCCCACCCGGTACAGTGAGGTCCCCTCACCCTCGTTCAAGCCGTTCCAGCCTATCTTCCTCAAATGAGTCAGCCTCACGTACGTCCACGGTTCAACCCATTCCCCTATGTAATCCAGATAGTTGTGATAATCAAACAAGGCATACTCCTCGCCTTTGGGGCCAACTACCCTCAACTTGCCTTCGTAGAAGTTTGCCCGCTTGTTATCATCCACCATGCCCATATAGTAGGTATTGAGTTTGTAAGCATCATTCAGAACAATATCCAGATATTCCTTGTTGTCCAGCACAACCTGCTTGAACAAACCCAGGGAAAACTGGCAAAAGTCGACACAGAAATCCGCATATTCCCGTATCCATTTCCGGTCCTCCTCGGTGATTCCCCTGGGGACTCCACCGGGCAGCCCGCCCTCGGGATGGGCGCTCTTGCTGCCGATATGCCGGATTATCTCACGGCACTTCTTCCTTGCCTCTATGACCTTCCCGCCGATTTCCAGTCCGACCTTCTGCACTACGCCGATGATATTCCGTTCGACCGGATCGGCACTCGGCCCCAGCACGAAGTCAGGCGCGGAAAGTATGTAGAAGTGCAGCAGATGGTCTTCAACCATGAAGGCGTTGTAATGGAGCTGCCTGACCAGCTTGGCAGCCGGCGTCGGGTCTACTCCATAGAGATCGTCCAGTGCCTTCACCGACGCCATGTTGTGAGGAGTCGGACAAACGCCGCAAATGTTGGGCATAATCCGTGGCAATTCCTCCACAGGTCTGCCCAGACAGAAGATCTCAAACCCTCTGAGCTCTACCACCTGCCAGTAAGCATCTTCTACATCACCCTTATCATCCAGGAAGATCTCGATCTTTCCGTGTCCCTCCAGCCTGGTTATCGGGTTTACCGTAATCTGTTTGCTCACATTACACCTCTTTACTCGCTAGTCTTCTTGTTGGTCCGCTTCTTCTGCAGTGTGGAAGCAGGGGCCGAGAATCGATAAAGGTATCCGGCAGGGTCGATAAACTGGTTCACTACTGTCGCTACCTCTTCGTCGCTCTCTGCCTCCAGAATCCACGCCATGGCGGAGATGAATTTGGCTCCCGAATCTTGGACTCCTTCCACAGGGCCGAAGCACCCCCGACAGGGGATATTGATATTCATGC
>JAWOCP010000013.1:0-7664 GCA_046483735.1 Dehalococcoidia bacterium | reverse complement strand
GCGATAAGACCGATTTTGACGAGGCTCAGATGCTCGATCGCCTGGATGTCTTCATGGAGACCCAAGGCCTGGGAAAGCTCGAAGATTAGCCGGCCGATACGCAGTATAGGGTGAAAAACTGGAATTGTGAATTAGCAACTCCTTACCAGATATAATTCAAGGAGATACACAGATGGTGTTACAGAAACCCGAACGAAGATGGGAAACGAAACCCCTGCAATGCTGGGAAAAAGCTAAGGAACTGAGACGCAAGTTCTATCAAGACGAAAAGGGCGCAAAAGATAAAGGCATGCTCCTTGTTGACGGTTTTGACTCATCATGCCTTGGCGGAGTAGGCAACTGCCATATGGTCTTCTATAACCCGCTGGGTGCTAGCATCGTAGCGGCTAGCAATGAATTTAGCCGGCAATGCATGGCAGAATGCGAGATCAGGGGTTATGGCCGCGATTTCTGCGGATATGTGCGTAATTCGTTAGGTGCAATGTTTCTTAATCGCGGGCTTCTAGGTGGTGAGTTTCCCCCCCGAGACCTCGTCATCGCCCTGGCTGGTGGTTGTGATGCGCACAATAGACCGCCACAATTGATCTCTGAGCACTACAATGTGCCATTGTTTGCCATGGATCTCACAGCATATTATGCACCTCGAGACGATGTAGAGAGAGACGAGATAAGACGGCAATATATGATTGAGCAGACACTTGAACAGATTGAGTGGTTAGAAAAGGTCACAGGCAGGGAGTTCGATGACGAGGCTTTCGCCGAAGTCGGCCGAAATGGCTTGCAGATCCAGGCAATAGCCGGTGAGACACTTCACCTCAATCAGAACATTCCAGCTCCACTTGACCAGAAGTCAATATACTCTATTTTTACACTGGGCATGTTGGTAAGAAGTGAGCAAGAGGAGACGATAGCGTTTTGGGAAATGCTGAGAGATGAAGTGAAGGATCGGGTAGCCAACAAAATAGCCGCGGTGGGCACGGAAAGATATCGCTACATGGAAGAACAACCACCCCCCTGGTATTACCTGAAATACTACCGCTACCTGGAAAGATATGGTGCGGTATGTATAGGCTCTCCATATACACAGAGCATTGCCGGAATTCAGTGGGGATGGCAAGAGGATGGTACCTATCGGCCTAATAAGAACCCGTGGGAGCTGGGCTGGCCATTCGATTCTAGAGAAAATACTGTACGCGCCCTGGTGCAGTTTTGGGGGGGAGGAACTGGTTTTGGCAGGCACGGGGTAGCGCATGAGGTAACAAGTAAAAGGCTTGTTGATATGGCGAGGGTATACCATTGCAATGGTGCTATTCTCGGCCTTTGGCGTGCTGCGCCCGGCTATACATTTGGCATGAGAGAGGCTGCGCTGGAGTTGATCAAAGCCGGAATACCTACTATGCACTACGAGGGTGCTCAGTACGGCGATAAGACCGATTTTGACGAGGCTCAGATGCTCGATCGCCTGGATGTCTTCATGGAGACCCAAGGGCTGGGAAAGCTCGAAGACTAACATTCTGTGACTCCACCATGAAGATTTGCAGCCAATCGTGAGCTAAGAATGCTTTAGAAGGAGGAAAATGAAATGATAACGGCTGGTATTGATTTAGGCTCAAAGATGACCAAGATAGTAGTTTTGAAAGACAATGAGATTCTCGGTAGAAGGTTGGCCGCAGCTGGTGGCTTTGATCGTGCCAATTGTGTTGAGCAATCATGGTACGAATTACTCCAACAAGTTGGGCTTTCAGCGTCTGACATGAGTAAGGTCGTAGCCACCGGGGTAGGTAAATGGGATGTGAGCTTTGCAGATGAACATGTTGTCGAGCCACTGGCTGATGTGCAGGCAGCACTCTGGCTCTTCTCAACCGCAAGAACAGTGATTGACCTTGGTGCCGACCAAGCGCGTGTCATCAAATTTGACAAAAATGGCAAGGTACTTGATTATGTACTGAACCAAAAATGTGCAGCTGGACTAGGAACGTTCGCGGAATCGATTGCGCGCGCCCTTGAAGTTACTCTGGATGAGATGAGCGAACTGTCATCGAAATCCAACAGTTCGGTCCAGGTCAATTCAGAGTGTGCTGTCTATGCCGGGCTAGACGTAGTGTCGCTACTACACGATAAGACCGACAAGGCCGATATCTCACGGGCGGTAAATGAGGCTATTGCTGTCAAGCTCGCCGCTATGGTGAACGAAATGACGATAGAGAAAGATGTTGTCCTGATTGGTGGAATGGCCAATAATGGCGCGCTTGTCAGTTCCCTGAAGAGTCGACTGGACGTTGAGTTCCTGATTCCGGAAGAACCAGAATTCGCTGGTGCCCTGGGAGCTGCTCTTATCGCAGCAAGCTGGAATTGAAGCCGAAACAACAGTATGGATGTCAGAGGGTTGATGAAACTTGATTTACACACGCACATTTTCGAGGAGTTCCTTCCGATTTATGGGAAATCAAATATTTTTGGGATAGTCGAGAAGCTAGTAGAGAAGACTAAATCGCTCGGCCTGGATGGTGTTGCCATTACAGAGCATAATGACAAACTCTATGGTCACAGGGTGAAAGAGATTGTCGAGCACTACTTCAATAGCGAGGTATTAGTAATTCCGGGACGGGAGATCGAAAGGTGGCCGATGCACTTGATCGAGTTGGACCTACCTTGCAACAGTGGCGTCGTTACTTTCAGGTTTGTGGCGCACCCCGGCTACCCGGGAGAACCCGATGGCAACTTCGACGATATTGATGGTATTGAGATCGAAAATGCATTGCACAACTGGCATCTCGACCAAGCGCGGATAATGAACATTGCTAAAAAGCACGACTTGGTTCTGCTATCAAATAGCGATGCTCATTATTTGGATGACGTTGGAAAATACTACAGCAAGGTCTCAATTGCTGACTTGTGCCAGCGAGCACACAGTTTCTTATGATATCCAGATGTCTGTACGATCAATTCTATGCAAGCGTGATAGCTGTTTCAACTTTGGCGTATTTACAGAAGAACATAGGGAGAATGAATAAGACGATAAATCTGACTCCTGATTCGCTGATCTTTAGGCAACTAATCGTGTTCGGCAATAATGTTCTTGACACAATATGTATTCACATATATAAGGTCACGAGTCACAAATATGATGAGGCCATCAAAAATCAATAAGCCTGGCGTTAATAAGGAGATACAATCAATTGTCTAACGAAAATAAAGAAGAAGGGATACTGGTATATGACCCATTCTTATGTACAGGTTGTATGCTTTGTATGACAACATGCTCCACATACAATAATGGGGCGACAAGTCTGTCTAAGTCTCGTATTAGGATTGCCAGACATGAAGGGTATGCGGTTACCGGGATTGATGAGGAGTCCGAGTTGATCTTTACAGCCCTAAGTTGTCGTCAGTGTGATGAGGCTTTTTGCATGCATATTTGTCCATCGGGAGCGATTGTCCGACATAAAGACACAGGCGCTATGGTTGTCAACTACGACAGGTGCATCGGGTGCAGGATGTGCATCGCGGTTTGTCCCTTCGGCGCAATTATGTATGATGCAGATAGGCGGCGGGTTATTAAATGCGATCTGTGCGGGGGAGAGCCGCAGTGTGTAAGGCTCTGCCCTACGAGAGCACTAGAATTCTTACCCAAGAAATTAGCTCATCTGCCGAAGAGCGACCGCTTAGCGAAGAGAATAGTCGAGATCGAGGCAAGGGCTGCTATAGAAGATATTCCTGCTAGTAGAGAGGAGAAAAGTGTCAATTCCTAAAGGATATGCTGGAAATGTGATTATCATTGATTTGAGCAAGTCGGAAGCTGAAATCATACCCACCGACAAGTTCTGGAGAGAATATGATATTGACCCTCGGCTCTGGCTGGGCGGTGATGGCTTCATTACCAAGATTCTGTGGAAGGATTTCCCTGAAGCGATAGACCCAATGAGCTCTGAAAATGAGATAATCATTGCTACCGGACCGTGGACGGCAACAGCTGCCCCGCAGGCAGGGCGGGCCATGCTCGGCTGCATAAGCCCCGAGACCGGCGGCTTTTCTTCTGGTGGGTTCGGCTGGTATTTCCCGGCTACGCTTAAGTATGCCGGCTTTGATATCATGATTGTCCGGGGCAAAGCAGCGAAACCTACATATGTTTTCATTGATGATAAGGAGGTTACTTTCAGGGATGCTTCGCACATCTGGGGGAAGGAAACTGGCGAGACGGTTAAGGCGGTACGCGACGAGTTGGGCGAGCGTTATGAGGGGGAGATAAGAGTACTAAGTATTTCCATTGCCGGCGAGCACCTGGTCAAATATGCTGTGGCCTGTGGCGATGCCACCTCTTGCCCGGGACGTTCTGGCGGCGGTGCTATCATGGGCTCAAAGAACCTGAAGGCGATTGCAGTACGGGGTACAGGCGAAATACAAATTCATGACTCCAAAGGTTTGATTGAGTCATCGTATGAAGCGATAAACAAATTCTTAGCAGAGGAGCCGACCCTGAAGATATGGCGGGAGCACGGGTGTACCACCAGCTTAGCAACCGTCGCCCGTTGGCCTCTTAGGGGGACTCTGCTGGCGCATAATCGGGCGGCTGCCGATTTTCCGCATCTTAAGAATGTGGGGTGTCTTAACTGTTTTGCCCCCTGTTACCATTGGCTCCAACTAAAGGAGGGAAGGCATGCCGGTGTAAGGCAGATCGGCGGGCATATGACCTTTCTTACCACTTTGCTGCGTAATCTAGACATTGCGGACTTCAATGAATGGGTCTACTATGAAAGGTTAATACAGGAGCTCGGGCTAGATGCAGCTTCGTTTTCTATGAACTTTGCCTTCGCCGTTGACCTGTTTGAAAGGGGCCTTCTAACTCTTGATGATACCGATGGTCTCGTTCTAAAGCGCGGTGACCCCGACCTCGTCTGGGATGTAGCCGGCAGGGTAGCCCGGCGGCAGGGGAAGCTAGGTAACTTGTTGGCAGAAGGCCAAGGCGATGTAGCTCGTATAGTCGGCGGGGAGGCTCTAGAACTCACCCCGGCGGTGAAAGGCAAACCTTCAATACAAAGGGATTCGAGGATACAGGCGCTCATGTGGTCCATGGGATACCTGACTAGTCCACGCGGTGGTGACTGGTTACGCACCCACAATACCTGGGAGTTGGCTTTCTTGCCGGAAAACAGGGATACGTACCCAGAGTACATAGGCAAAACCAATCTTGAACTGTACGAGAAATGTGTAGAACTGCTGGATATGCCCATGAATCTGAAGAGGCAAATATTTGGCGAACCGCCACGGGTTGACGTTGAATGGATCAAAGGCACCAAGGGGAAGATGTTATTCACGGTCTGGACCGAGAATTTCGTCGGCTTGTTCAATTCACTGGTAACCTGTATGTTTGGTGCCGCCACTCAATTCATGATGGTATGCTTTGGTCCAAGCACCTACGCTGAAATCCTGAACAAGATTACCGGTTGGGATGTTACCTATGACGAGTTGATGTTTGTTGGCGAGAGAGTTTTCAACCTTCAACGGGCGTTCAACTACCGGTTGCAGGGCTGGGACTACCAGAATGATAGATTCCATGATAAGCGTGCTTATGAGCCGGCGGTGATGGGAATATATAAGGGCAAAGTAGTGCCGTGGGATGAGATGCTGCAGGAATACTATGCCATCCGTGGTTGGACGAAAGAGGGTATTCCCACTGCGGCCAAAATGAATCAGTTGAAGATGGATGACGTGACTCTTGAGTGAACCCCTGAGGCTAGACACACTAGGTTAAGAAGACCTATAGAGGCTTAAGATACATGGGTAACACTGCTGGTGTGGTTAGAGATGATACTGACGTACTGTGATCAGGCACCGATATGAGAAAGTCGGCCAGATTCTGCTTATTGAGAAGGCAGTCCATTGTTCAGCGGGATCGGTATCAAGCGTTGAACGAGTTGGCAGACCTCTTGGACTTCAATGCCCAGCAAAGGCTTAGAGTGGAACAGATGGTGTTCTATTACACGGTGAGTAAAGAGAGCGCCACTCTGACCACGCAACACTTCGCTATCTCAGGGAAGACCTTTGCGACGTGGCTGAAATGTAATCGGTAGAATCAGTTCGGTAACCGGAATTATGACACAACAATGAGGACTTCGGTAACAGCTCATTTTCACGCAACAACAGGGGGTGGAGGCAAGAACACAGTAAACGAGATTAGTTGTCCACCAGGGGGAAAGCATCAGAAGATAACATATCTCCCGTGATGCTTTGCTAAGGCTTGATAGGCGTCGACAAACTCGCGGCTGTAGTGGGATGGAGCCGAGAAAGTGTATCATACAGTAAGACATCACTAGGCGTTAAGGTATCTTACCAGAGAGGAATTCCCTAAGCATTATCAGCCAAATAGAGGAAAGGAAAAGGTGTCACTAAGGTGCTAATGCATGCAAATCGCTGATAACCAGAAGGCTATTCGTTAGGGTACGATCTCATGAAATTAGACCACGTCTACTACGGATGGATCATAGTATGTGTCAGCGCAGGCATCATGGCAGTCTGTTCGATTCCGGTTCACAGCTTTGGCCTCTTCCTCGAACCATTGATAAGAGATTTTGGATGGGGCAGAGGACCACTGTCATTAGCGCCATCAATAGCTTATGTGTTGGCGGGGTGCTTAGGCGTAGTCACTGGGAAACTGAGTGATAAACACGGGGCTCGGATTTTTGTTAGTTTGGGCGGCATACTAATGGGTGCTGGCTTCGTCCTGATGAGTCGAGCTAGCACACTGCGCGACACATATGTCTTTTGGGGGCTTTTCATGGGATTGGCTATCGGTTGTTTTATATCTCCAATATTTTCTACAATACCGAGATGGTTCGCGCAAAGAAGGGGGATGGCTGTCAGTATTATGGCCATTGGCTTTGGCGTGGGGGCAATCGCCTCACCACTACTGGTGCACACACTAATATCTGCCCACGGCTGGCAACAAGCATGTATTATTCTTGGTGTTGTCGTCTGGGCGATCGTTCTCCCTCTTGCGCAATTCCTTAAGACAAGCCCTGCTCAGATGGGATGCAAGCTTCATGGCGGATCTGTTGATACGGAAAGTCAGGCCATGGGTGTTTCCATACAGCAGCTTTCTCTTGCTGAAGCCGTGAGAGGCATTCCATTCTGGCTCTACAGCACAATACAGCTATTGTGGTCTTTCTGCATACAAGCGATCGTTGTTCATATAGTTCCGCATGCGATTGCTAGTGGAATTATGGAGATAGCTGCGGCCAGCATACTCTCTGTCATCGCTGGCTTCAGTGTTATCAGTAGGGTTGTGATGGTTTTTGTATCGGATAAGTCGGGGGCAAGGCAACTATTGGGTCTGTGCTTAATACTGTCAACAATGGCGTTCATTTGGCTTATCTTCGCCCGAGGAGTATTGGCATTCTACGTATTTGCCATCTTTCTTGGTCTTTCTTACGGTGGAGTTATGCCTTTGATGACACTGGTGCCGTCGGAATTGTTTGGCACAAAGTCGCTAGGAGCAATCATCGGTATCCTCATGGTCTACGCTACCATCGGCGGTGCTGGTGGGTCGCCATTTGCTGGGTATGTGTTCGATATGACCGGCAGCTACCGTGTGGCTCTACCGATCTTGGCTGCAATGTCCATGATTGCAGCACTTTTGGGGGTGGGTCTGTGGAAATACAGGGGGA
>JAWOCP010000105.1:0-3793 GCA_046483735.1 Dehalococcoidia bacterium | reverse complement strand
CGGTGCCCTTTCCTGGGCCAGTTCGAAGACCGCATCCTGCGGATGCTGCTGGACATACCCGAGCCGCGCAAGGCGGTGCTGGAACAAGCCATAGACGATGTCTGGTCAACCAGCGTTATCGAATGGCGCGAGGATGACCTTTAACTAACCTCCCTGAAGCGTTCAGCAGCCGCGACGGTCCCGGTTGGACGGACAGTACTGCTTGCGGTGAAGCCGGTCACCACAGCAGGCAAACCCGCCGTTCGTGCAATGTCACGGGACTGAACGTTTCTGGTCTTGTTCGCTTAGCGGTTTCCTCGCCTTCACACTTGTGGCAGTGCAGTAAGCGAGTGTAGAATGATAGTACAGCTTAGAGTTCGTGCCCTGTTTGAAGAGTAACTTGCTGGAAAGAATCCAATGAACTCCGACAAGAGAATTCTCCTCTCCCTGTTTGCTGTGTTTCTGAGAATAGGAGCTTTTACCTGGGGAGGCGGTTATGCCATGCTCCCGCTTATCAAGAACGAACTGGTAGAAAAGAGAAAATGGATTACGCCCAGAGATTTCATCGATGGAATAGTAGTATCTCAAAGCGTTCCCGGGGCAGTAGCTATAAATCTGGCCACCTTCACAGGTAACAAAATAGCAGGGAATTTGGGAGCTATAGTGGCGGCAATAGGGACCGCACTCCCTTCATTTGTAAGCATCGTGGTCATATCGATATTCTTCCTGCGCTTCAGAGAACTGAGCGTAGTGCAGAGTTTCTTCAAAGGGGCCACTCCGGCCATAGCGGCAATTCTTGTTGGCGCCATCGTAGATTTGGGCAAAGACGCGCTCAAAGGGTACAAGGAGATTATCATTGCCATCGGGCTTCTACTTCTGCTTCTGTTCCTCCACATGCATCCGGTACTGGCCATCGTGATTGCCGTTATTCTCGGGCTTTTCGTCAGGAGGCAATGGTGATTTTTGTTCAGCTTTTTCTTGCTTTCGTCAAGATAGGGCTTTTTGCTTTCGGCGGTGGTTTCGCCACTTTACCTCTTATCGAAAGGGAAATAGTGACAGTGCTGCAATGGTTCAGCCATAGTGAGTTCCTCGAGCTTATTGCCATCTCTGAACTTACCCCTGGTCCTATAGCGATAAATGCCGCCACCTTTGTCGGCTACAAACTGGGTGGAGTCTGGGGTTCTGCCGTCGCCACCATAGGAGTGTGCTTACCTTCGGCAGCAATTATACTCGTCATCGCCTATTTCTTGCACAGATTTGAAGGGAATATATGGGCAGATAGAATTGTAAGGAGTTTGAGGCCAGCGGTCATCGCGCTAATAGCCGCAGCTGTATATTCCGTAGCCGGGAAAGGGATAACCGATATATGGGGAATAGTCATAGCAGTAGCCGCCTTTGCGGTACTCAGAACTCGCAAGGTAAACCCTGTTCTCGTCCTCATTATCGCCGGCATAGCAGGAATCATAATATATCTTTGAAGCGGGCAGGCCGGACCGCAGTCACATTGCACCTCTTAGCGGACTATTCAGCAACAATGATCCGTTTGTCTATCAACTGCGCTTACAGACCTTATGCGGGTATTATTGGTCTTTGCTCCCGCCACGCTCCCCCGTAATTTTGGACACATCCATAGTCTGTATCACTCAACAATGGCTGTAGCCAATATTTGACAATTTTTGCAGGGTGCATTACAATTATTATTGACATATGTTCATTATTTGTAACGAAGACAGGGGTGATTATCAATGGCCAGGCCAGCGAAATTGAGATGCGTTGCTCAGTTGCCAAACATAGGCTCTTTCAGGCCGGTGGGAATTCCGGTAAGTGCATTGCAGGGTGTTCGCCTTTCCCTGGAGGAATTTGAGTCTATCCGTCTCAAGGATTTAGAGGGACTGGAGCAAGAGGAATGCGCACAGCAGATGCGGATTTCCAGGCCAACCTTTCACCGCATATTGGAATCGGCCCGGCAGAAGCTGGCTGATGCCCTGGTTAATGGCAAGGCAATTCAGATCGAAGGGGGTAACTTCGAGCTTGCCCAGCGTCTGTTCAGATGTGACAACGACGGACATGAGTGGAATGTGCCCTTCGAGACCATGGCAGAGAAGCGTCCTGTGTCTTGCCCGGTGTGTCTCAGCGGGAATATCCAGCCCACGCCTTTGCCTCCATTCGGTTCAGGCAGAGGATGTGGCAGGAGATTTCGCGGCGGCAACCGGAGACGATAAATAGGTGAAGAAAGGAGGTGATAAAGATGCCATTTGGAGATGGAACGGGACCAATGGGACTGGGACCGATGACCGGAAGGGGCGCCGGCTACTGCGCGGGTTTTGGTACGGCAGGTTTTGCCAACCCAATGCCCGGCTACAGCTACCCTTATGGTTACGGTCACCTGGCGCCCGCATGGCCCAGGCGGGGCTATGGCTTCGGCCGCGGCTTTGGTCGGGGCTTTGGTCGGGGCTTTGGACGTGGTTGGCGGAGATGGGGTCCTTATGGATACCCCTGGTAGTAGGTTTTTTGAATTCTGCTAAGGAGGTGAAAAATGCCTAATGGATTTGGTAGAGGATTTGGTAGGGGATTTGGTGGAGGTGGATGGGGATTCGGTTTCAGGGGCAGCTCCCCTCCCTGGCCTTATGTTGGCCTGGGAAGAGGAGGATTGCCTAGATGTGGCTATTTCTTCAGTGGTGCTGCCGGAATACCTGTCCCGCCGGCTTATTCTGCTTACGGTGACCCCCGGGCTATGCCGTATTACGCAGAAACGGCTTATCCCGGCGCTATGCCGTATGGTTATGCTGGAGCACCTACGGGGGCGGTGCCAGGAGCCTACCCTTACGGTCCGCAGATGACCCGGGAGCAGGAACTGGATTTCCTGAGAAACGAGGCCGAAGCGATAAAGGAAGAGCTAGAGCAAATAGATACACGAATCAAAGAATTGGAGACCGAGTAAGCTAGAAAGAGGTGCCATATGAAAATTGCGATATCAGCAACAGCTCCTGGTTTGGATGCTGAGGTAGATCCTCGCTTTGGGAGATGTCAATACTTCGTCATCGTTGACCCCCAGAGCATGGAGTTCGAGGCGGCGGATAACTCCAGCGCCATGGCTGCCGGTGGGGCAGGCATCAGTGCTGCCCAGATGATTGCCAGCAAAGGGGTGGAGGCCGTGCTCACGGGTAATTGCGGGCCCAACGCTTACCAGACCCTCTCCGCGGCGGGGATTCAGGTCATTACCGGTGTTTCGGGCAAGATAAAGGATGCTGTGGAAGCCTATAAGGCAGGCAAGCTCCAACCAAACTCTCAGCCCAGTGTGGGCAGCCATTATGGGATGGGCATGGGGCCCGGCATGGGCAGAGGCATGGGAATGGGTCGCGGTATGGGGGGAGGAAGAGGCATGGGCATGGGAATGGGCATGGGGCCAGGAATGATGCCTCAACCGACACCTCAAGCTGTGAGTCCCGAACAAGAAGTAGAAATGCTCAAAAGCCAGGCTCAGATGATGACGCAGGAGCTAAAGGAGATTCAACGCCGCATCGAAGAGTTGGAGAAAGCGAGGTAAGGTAATGCCAAGAGGAGATGGTACGGGCCCTTATGGGCAAGGGCCGGGAACAGGAAGGGGATTAGGACGTGGCAGCGGCAGGGGCAGGATGGGTGGAAACCGACCCGGAGCAGGCCCCGCTGGAAATTGCGTATGTCCCGGTTGTGGGACAAGCGCTCCTCACCAGGCGGGTGTTCCATGCTACGAGGTAAGCTGCCCCAAGTGCGGTACCAAAATGGTCAGGGAATAGAATGATAATATCCGTTGCCAGTGGCAAGGGTGGCACAG
>JAWOCP010000099.1:0-5910 GCA_046483735.1 Dehalococcoidia bacterium | reverse complement strand
ACGAGACATTTTCATCTCAGCCACGGCTACGAAGTAGTCTGTCGCATCCCCGACTTCTACGCGCCCGGCGATGATAAGCTAATTCTGCAAAAACGGCTGAGGTAAAATCAAAGGGCAAGGCAGGGAGACAATTCATGTTTCGTATACGCCGAGTCTACGATGACGTTACTCCCACAAATAAGGAGGCAATAGCTCAGGTCCAAAAAATTCTCCGCCAACAGTTCCCGGCTCTGTCCGAACGTGAAATAGCGAAATTGCCCAAACAGCTGCGTAATCCCCTGAAATACCGTTTCCGTTCCATTCTTTTTGCGGCTGAAGGCCCCGCGAGACGTATTGATGGATTCGCTCTACTATTACATGAACCAATTTTGAAGTTCTGCTATATTGATTTCCTATCCGCCGCCAGGTACAGGACAGGCGGCGGCATAGGCAGCGCTCTCTATGCCCGCGTTAGGACAGAAGCGCTCAATTTGAATACCATCGGCCTGTTCTTCGAGTGTCTTCCAGATGACCCCAGACTATCCCCTGACCCCGAGATAAGGAGACAGAATGCACAACGCTTGCGCTTCTTCGAAAGACACGGGGCGCTCCCTATTGCTAATACGGCCTATGAGACACCGCTTAAACCAGGGGAGGATAACCCTCCATATCTCCTTTTCGATGACCTGGGACAGGGTATACAACTGGGAAGTGATACTGCTCGTGGAATCGTACGAGCAATTCTGGAGCGGAAATATGCGGACCTCTGCCCGCCGGAATATATCAACACAGTGGTTGAGTCGTTCCGGGACGATCCGGTACAGCTTAGAAAGCCTAGATATTCGAAGAAGCCGGCTCTTCCCGCCGCACGAAATATACCAGTGGACCAGCGTATCGCACTATTAGTCAATGATAAGCATGCTATCCATCATGTACAGGAACAGGGATATGTTGAAGCCCCGGTTAGAATAGATTCGATTTCGGCCGAGATAGAAGGCACTGGCCTGTTTCAAAGGTTCGTCCCACATCGCTTTTCCGAGAAACGCATCAAGTCGGTTCACGACTCCAGATTCGTCGACTACCTTAAAAACGTGTGTGCCAGGCTGGAACCCAATGAGTCTGTATATCCCTATGTTTTCCCAATTCGAAATGCTGCCAGGCCTCCTAAGAGTCTCGCCGTCCGTGCTGGTTATTATTGCATCGACACCTTTACTCCTCTGAACAGAAACGCGTACCCGGCAGCCAAAAGAGCTGTGTACTGCGCCCTAACCGCAGCCGAAAAGATTCTGGAAGGTTATCGCCTGTCTTATGCCCTCATACGGCCGCCGGGGCACCATGCCGAGCGTCGTTCATTTGGCGGCTTTTGCTATTTGAATTCGGCGGCAATCACTGCCGAATATCTGAGCAAGCATGGCAAAATAGCCCTGGTTGATATCGACTACCATCATGGCAATGGACAACAGGATATATTCTACGAACGCTCGGACGTCCTGACAATCTCTATTCATGGCCAGCCGCGCTTCACATATCCTTACTTCAGTGGTTTCAAAAGTGAAAGGGGTATTGGAGCAGGCAAGAACTATAATATGAATATACCGTTGCCGGAGAGTGTTAACGGCGAGCAATACCACAGAGCCCTCGAGATTGCCATAAAGCGGGTGAAAAGATTTCGACCCGATTTCCTGATTGTTGCGCTTGGTTTAGATACAGCCAGAGGTGACCCCACGGGCTCATGGAGCCTGGAGGCCGAAGATTTTGAAGCCAATGGGAGAATGTTCGGTTCATTAAACCTGCCTACCATCGTTATTCAGGAGGGCGGCTATGACAGCCGCGTTCTGGGCATCAACGCCCGTCATTTCTTCACAGGGCTATGGTGGGGTGCTTTCACACATGATTAGTCTGCATTCGACTTAGGACCCGTTAACGCCACATAGACCACTGGTGGTTTTCTCGATGTATCTCGTTTGAGCGTGAATGTCTCCGGATATTGCTTAATGAGAGACTGTAATTGTTGATGACCGTAAGTACGCGGATCAAATGCTGGGTCTAGTTGGCGAAGAACGTGGCCCAATGCCGCCAGATGAATCCATTCCTCTTCCTTCGCAGCCAGCTGAAAACCTTCGAGCAGAAGATTTAGGGGGTCGGATACATCCGGCTTCTCTTCCTTTGCGGCCTTCCTTCTTACTATCGCGGGTGCGGCTAGATTCTCGCAGTAGATGAACTGGTTGCAGGCGTTGATGAAAGCCTCTGGAGTCTTTTTCTCCCCCACTCCAATAACCAACAGCCCTTCCTCCCTGATTCTGGTTGCCAGTCGTGTGTAGTCGCTGTCGCTGGCAACAATGCAGAAGCCGCCAACATTGTGACTGTGCAACAGGTCCATCGCGTCGATTATCATGGCACTGTCTGTAGAATTCTTGCCCACCGTATATCTAAACTGCTGCATAGGCTGAATCGCATGTTTATGAAGCGAGTTCTTCCAGCTATTCATGTTGGTAGTGGTCCAGTCTCCGTATATCCGCTTGACCGTTATCATCCCGACTTTGCTAACCTCTGCCAGGATTTGGGGCAGAAGAGACGCTTGAGCATTGTCGCCGTCGATCAGTACTGCAAACTTTAGTTGTTCAGATTGTTCTTCCATTATGCACCTCTCCGGTTATCCATTCATTAAACCACATGCTGTCATATAAAAGCTATTTCTGAGGGCGACGACGCAGCCTGCGACAGACTGTTTCGATGCGTGTCAGTGCTTCATCAATATCCGAGGATGTCACCATGCGGTGAGTAACCGCACGCAACAGGTCACCGTCAAGCAGGATCACCTTCACCCCTGTCTCCTCCAGGCCTGCAACAAACTCGTCGACGGATAACTCGGGGGGGAGACCGAACATCACGATGTTGGTAGGTACGGTATCCTGGGCCATCCTGATTCCCTCGATAGCTGCCAGTCCCTGTGCCAGACGTTGCGCGTTGGCGTGGTCTTCCGCCAGGCGGTCTACCATTGTTTCCAGTGCCACAATGCCCGCTGCTGCCACAATCCCCACCTGCCTCATGCCACCACCCAGCATCTTGCGGAACTTACGGGCTCGCTCGATGAAGTTCTTGCTCCCACACAGAAGCGACCCGACTGGCGCACTAAGTCCTTTCGAGAGGCAAAGTGATACTGAATCCACATTCTCGGCCAGCGCGGACGCGGGCACGCCAATAGCAACTGCGGCGTTAAAGATGCGAGCGCCGTCCAGATACACATTCAGTCCGCGTGCGTGGGCTATCTTGCAAACTTCGCTTGTATAGTCTGTCGTGAGGACTGCCCCGCCGCAGCGATTATGCGTGTTTTCAAGGCAAAGGAGCGTGGTCTGCGGATAGTGGATATCCTTCCGCCGAATTGCTCGCTCAATATCAGCCGGATTGAGACGCCCGCGACTATCATTGGGCAAGGTGCGTATAGTTACACCCCCCAGGGCCGCAGCGCCGCCCACTTCATACCACAAGATGTGGGCCTCGTCTCCCACGATGATTTCGTCACCATGCTTTGTATGAGTGAGCACGGCAATAAGATTACCCTGGGTGCCGGAGGTGGTGAAAAGCGCGGCCTCTTTTCCCATTTTCGCCGCCGCCAGCATCTCAAGCCGGTTGACCGTGGGGTCCTCACCAAAAACATCATCGCCTACTTCCGCCTCGAACATGGCCTGTCGCATCACGGGTGTGGGATGGGTAACAGTGTCGCTACGCAAATCAATCACGTTCATCTAACATCACCTCAGCAAGAAAACCTGTAATACTCATATTATCATTGAGATCGGAGCAGAAATCAATCGACCCAGGCTGGCCCCGCCAACGAGCTATCTGTTGAGATTGGTACTCCCTGCTCTGAGCTGGGGAATGAAATTCGGCAGTTCAGGAAAATGGGACCTCCTGCCCTCATTGTATGGGGACGGCACGACAAAAGCATTCCGCTCACACTCGGGCAAGAAATGCACCACGTGCCGCTAGGTAACATTTCAAGTTATCGTGTGATTCTACCGTCGGGTGTGCTCAATGTCATCAATTCGCAGCCTGATCAACCATGCGGCAACTCCGACTGACACCAGCACCAGGAAGCGTATAATGGCTGCCTTCTCGGCCGGAGTGGTGTTGATGGCCATGGTGCTCACGGCCACACCGGGAAGTAGCCCAGCGGTCAGCCCCCCTGTGGCCGAGTTCATAGCCGACCATCCCAGCCTACAGTGAGTAGTCATGCGTGCTTTTCGTGTCCTAGGCGAACTTACCCTCACCGTTTAATCTTATTCTTGGTATTCTTGGCTTCGTTAGTAATCCGCTGCGCTCTTTGTTTGGCCTCAGCGATAGTCTCAGCTATTTCCCACTCCGCCTTCTGTTTAAGCTCACTTGTGAGCTTGGCTATTTCTTGGGCTTCCTTTCTGGCCCCCTCGGTTATCCCTCTAGCTATCTCATTTGCTTCCTTCTTGGCATCAGCGATTATCTTGCTGGCTTCCTCCTCCGCCCTCTTTCTTGCCCCATCGCGGGCTTCATTGACGGCCTGTTCTGCTTTTCTAATGGCTTCGCTGAGAATTATCGCTGACCTCTGTTCGGCCTGCCTCCTTGAGTCAACTGTTATCTTAGCTGCCTCCCGTTCTGCCTCTCGCCGGGCCCGGGCAGTAATATCTACTGCCTCTTGTCGTGCCCGCTTGATAATGCGTTCCTCTTCTTCCCGCTTCTTCTCCCGGGCTTCATTTTTCGCTGATCGCCTGATTTCGTCCAGAATTGCCTGGGCTCTCTCCTTTGCCTTGTCAACTATGGCGTCTGCTTCGGCTTCAACCTTTGTTTTCAGCCGGTCCTGGAATTCGGCGGCTACTTGCTCAGCTCTCTGCCTCGCTTCGCAGGCATACTTTGACGCCTCTTGCTCGCCCTGCCTCTTCGCCTCGGCGATGATCGTCTCTGCTTGGCACTGGGCCTCGGTTCTGGCCCCGGCGATAATCTCCTCTTTTTCATCTCGAGCTTGAGCAATAATCCGCTCCTTTTCATTTTCGGCTTGAGTGATTATTTCCTTCATTTCGTCCCGAGCTTGAGCAATAATGTCGTCGGCATCTTGCTCGGCCTGTCTTCTAATCCTCTCACCCTCCTCTTCAAGAAAGCGGGCAACGCGTTTTCTGTATTCCTCTTTAGCTTCGGCGATGATGGAGGCTGATTTTTGGTCCGCCTCTTGTCTTACCCGTTTCCCTTCCCCCTCAAGGAATTGGGCGAGTCGCTGCCTGTAGTCATCAGGAATCGTGGTTTCTTTTCTAGTCTCCTCGTTGCTCTTGGTGCCTGTCTTTGCCATCTGATACCTCCTCAGTTATGGGATCAAGCGTGTCGGCTGCTTGACATGGTTGGCCTCGTTCTCGATTTGCTTGATATCGGCCTCGGTGAATAGCCTCCACCCTCGCCTATCCCTACGCGATTCATCTCTGATGATGCCCTGGTCAATCCAGCGCAATAGAGTGGACCTACTTATGCCTGCTAGCTGAGCAGCCTCACTGGTTCTATAGTAGTTCTCCCCGCTGATTTCGATTGGCATATTGTCATACTCCTTTAAAATCGGCTAATCAGGTTTGACATATTTTGATTATATTGTGTGCTAGCCGACTTGTGAATCACCAAAATGTACTAACCTCGAGCATACTATAAGGCTAGGAAAATAGTCCTAGTGAGGCGATTGATTGAGCAGCGAGGCGAATATAAACAGGGAGAGCCTCACTTCAGGGGATTATGAGATAATACTTGTCATGGGTTACAATCCGCTATGCTGTTAACTGTATTCTGAAAACAGGGCTGAGAAAGCATGGGGGTTCCAGTCCCTCCTTCGCTACTCAACGCTGTGACAATAACCAGGTAGTCTTAGAGGTGTTATGTTTTCAGCCGAGTATCGCTCCGACCTGATTTCAGATTGATGATGAG
>JAWOCP010000175.1:0-10370 GCA_046483735.1 Dehalococcoidia bacterium | reverse complement strand
GTCCGAGTGTAGCGGTTATCAATAAGAGCGACCTCGAAACTGCGATTGATATGGATTATATCAAGAAAAATGTCAGGAATGTGGTATTTATATCGGCAAAATCGGGTTCTGGTGCATCTGAACTGGAAAAGGTTGTTTCGGATATAATCAGTACGTCACAGCTTGACCCGTCAGCGGCGATTATTGCACTGAGGCAAGCACGATAATGCCAGCCAGGATTTTGACATTGAACTGAGAAGCGTATTGCATAAACCTTCGAAGGCTTCCCAAGTCAAATATGCCTTGAGTCTGGAAGAACTGGGCCCCCGCGATAACCTTCTTCTCAAACTTGATAAGCTGTGGCTCTATGAAGTCTGCCTCGGGGTGAACTGAAGAGCCGAGGCAAAACTTCGGTGCACCTTTCAGTTCGTTGCCGCCCATGTCTTTACCGGACTCCATTTCCCTGGCCATGGTGAGTAATTGGACCGAATCCAGGTCAAAGACGGGCTTTGCTTCCTTGTGGTCCCCAACATCGATAGAATCGCCGGTGAGACACAACACATTTGTAATGCCTCTGGAATAAGCCAGAAGAAGGTCAGCCTGGAGGGCGAGGCGGTTGCGGTCACGACAGGTTATTTGGATGATAGGCTCACCACCACGTTCCTTCACCAATAAGCAGCCACCCAGGGAGGGGAAACGCATCACGGAGCTCTGATGGTCAGTGACGTTGATGGCGTCAACCTTGTCTTTGAGGAGGTCTATGTGGTGAACCATCTCCGAGACGTCTGCTCCCTTAGGGGGCCCAATCTCGGTAGTCACCAGGAATCCATCGGAATTGAGTTTCTCTTCAAACAGTGAGTTAGCCATTATCCTCTCCTGGTCGAAAATTGGCTTTCATGACGATTCTTCGCGGTCTGGGAATAACGCGGAAATTTCTGGGAGGATAATATCGTCGCATCTTCTCCAATTCCTGCAACCTCTCGAGGCGCTGGTAGATTAAGACCCAGGCACAGTCCATCTCTTTGTTTGCTTCACATTTCCCGTTCTTGGTGCCGGCGCAGGGGCCATTGAGTATCCCCTTGGTACACCTGGTGATGGGACAAATGCCGGCGGTCTCTGCTAATCGGCAATCACCACAGGCGGCACAGCGCTCATCCCAGACGCCCCACTCTTTGGCCATACCCATGAAAGAGGTATTAACACCGGGCAAGACAGGTATATCGGGAAAGCGCTCGGCCACGACCTGCACCCCGATGCCACAACCCAGTGAAAGTATGGCATCCGCATCCTGGACATGGTCCACAAGCGAGTCCAGGAATTCAAAATCACATTGTCTTTTCACTGTGCATTGGGAGAAATCATGAATTCCATCGCCGCTCTTTGCCTGGGCTACCCGCAATGCGCCATTAAGAAAAGATACCTCACGATCACCACCGGCGCCACAAACAGTCACACAGGTGCCGCAGCCGAGAAGCAATACTCTCTCGTAAGGAGCAATAACTCGCCTTATCTCCTCCACGGACTTTTGTTCTGCCACTATCAACTTTTCACCTCCTGCTTCAGTACTGAGGCAAGGCAAAGCCCCCCTATTCGTTCAGTGAAACTGTCCAGTGCCCCGGCGGGGTCTTCGTCAGCAGGACGCAGGTTAAGCGCCTGCAACCGCGCCGGCTCAAGACCAATTTCAGACAGTGCTCTTCTAATTCTTTCCACACGCTGGAGAACCCAGAAGGCAGTGTTTTCCCGACTGCATTGTTCCCCGCATCCAGCGATGAAAACACCCTCTGCACCCATTTCGAAGGCCCGCAGTATGTGCCCCTCTTCTAGCTTGGCCACACAAAGGACAGGCACTATCTGAATGCCAGCTTTGCTTCCCCTCCACAGGCTGGCCAACGCGCCGGTGCCGAAGAGTCCGTACTGGCAACAAAAGCCGATAATCAGGGGCTTTGACTTCTCCCTGGCTAAATCAGGGACTGTCGCGGATTTGAGAGCATGTTCCAACTCTTCGTCTATCTGCCTGCGGTGATCGGGCTTTCGCAACGTTATTGCCCTGGCCGGACATTCAGCAACACAAATACCACAAGCTTGACATTGCTCAGCAGGTATCTGGATTGTTCCCCCGTCATCCAGGTAAGGCACGTGGTAAGGACAGACCCTTAGACAGGTAAGGCAAGTAGCACACTTATCCTGGAATAAGAGTTCCGCTCCCATGCCACAGCGAAGACAACGTCTGGCTTCGTTAACGGCTGCCTGCCAGTCATAAATCAGCTCCACTGCCTTGAACTCTTTCAATCTTGCCTCGGGGGGCAGGAGCGGAGGCTCGAGCCGCTCGGTCCTCCTTATCATCTCTATCGTCTTAGGAAGAAGTTCACCCGTGAGTGCCTCTCCCGTTTCCTTGTTCACCATTGGGTATCTATGCCGGAGAAAATCATCAATGCGGAAAGCTGCCTGCCTGCCACTGGCCAACGCCTGGGTTACGGTGGCTGGTCCGGTCACAGCATCTCCTCCGGCATAAACCCCTGTGCGATTGGTAGTGAGTGTGAGGGGGTCAACTTGAATGGTGCTGCCGCGGCCCAGGCGGAGACGAAAATTATCGGAGAGATGAGGTGCTTGACCAATGGCAGTGATCAAAGTGTCAAATTCCATGCCGAACTCGCTGCCCTCGATTGGCACTGGACGCCGTCTGCCCCCCATGTCGATCTCCCCGAGCTCCATCTTCGCGCATGTTACGCTCAGTCGTCCATTTCCTCTTTTTACCTGTGTTGGTGCGACCAAGAACATAATCTCTACGCCCTCTTCCAAAGCTTGCTCTATTTCGTCGGGGCTTGCTGGCATTTCTGCCCGGCTGCGACGATAGAGAATACTCACTTTTTCGGCCCCCAGCCGGACGGCAGCGCGAGCAGCATCCATGGCTACATTTCCGCCACCTACTATGGCAACTCTTTCTCCCAGAGAGGGCCTGAGTCCCAGGTTCACTTCGCGCAAAAAAGTAGCCCCGTCAATTACCCCTGGACTCTCTTCGCCCTCTATTCCCATTCTAAGGCTCTGATGGGCGCCAACGGTGATGAAGATAGCTTTGTAACCTATGTCAAAAAGGAGATCGAGGGATATTACCCGCGTATTGGCCTTTATTTCGACCCCCATGTGGATTAGCCTTTGAACTTCAGTATCAACCACATCCCGAGGAAGGCGGTATTGGGGAATACCGACTCGCAGCATTCCTCCCAGTTCTGAATAAGCCTCGAAGACGGTTACGGGATAGCCCAGCTTCCTCAGGTAGTAAGCGCAGGCCAATCCTGCCGGGCCAGACCCTACCACCGCAACCTTTTCGCTCTGTGTGGTGTCAGCCTCAAGTTGTATCATCCGGTCACCGCCGAATTCCACTGCGAATCTTTTCAGGGCCCGAATTGCGACAGGTTTGTCTACCTGGCTGCGCCGGCAGGCATCCTCACAAGGATGGGTGCAGACATAAGCACAAATGGAAGGGAATGGGTTGCCGTCTCTTATAACGTGCAGTGCCTCGAGCACCTTCCCCTGGGCAACTAAATCGACGTATTCCCCGATCGCCATGTGCAACGGGCAGGCGACCTGGCAGGGCGGAATCAGGCTGTGCCCATCGGAAGTCCCTCTTATTCGGCCGACTGGATAAGTCTCGACCTTCCTCTCCATCTTTACATGGTAACTTGCTCTTGGGAAGTGCACAAGAGGGAATCCCGAATAATCGTGGTGAATTCTACCCGGAAATTCTTGACGGATTAACCACTATTTTGGGACGGGAGAAACCCGCAGATCAAAGCGAATGGAAAGGTGGCCCATCCCGTCACACAGTGATGATGCCCTTGCGTATGGCAAATCTAATGAGGTCAGCTTTGTTGTGGATATTCAGCTTCTTCATGAGGTTGGTTTTGTGCGTCTCCACCGTTCTCAAGCTGATGACCAGCATATCTGCTATCTCCTTAGCAGTATATCCCTCGGCAACCAGCTTAAGCATCTCCCTTTCCCTGTCTGTCAGGTGCTGGTAAGAGTCCTTCTCACCTTCGCCGGCTTTTTGCTGATATTCTTCAACGACAGCCGCTGCTGCCATTGGAGATAGAAAAGACCCTCCCCGGTATACAGCCTGGATAGCCGAAGCAAGCTCAGAAAATGCCGCCGTCTTGCTGATGAAGCCACGCGCTCCGGCTTCGATAGTGGGGACGATGTATTCTCTGTCTTCATATTGGGTAAGAGCCAGCACTTTTGTTCCAGGGAACTTCTTGCGGATTCTGCGCGTTGCTTCCAGTCCACTCATAATGGGCATCGCCAGGTCCATGAGCACCACATCGGGCACAAGCTCTTTCATCTTCTCCAAAGCTTCTTTTCCGTTGGCAGCCTCGCCCACTACGTTTATGTCGGCAATTAGTGCCAACAAGGCACGAATTCCGTCCCGCACCAGGGTATGGTCATCGACTATTAGAACTCTTATCTTCTGCATTCGGCATAAATCCCATCAGCGGAACTTTCACAACAATCCTGGTCCCCTTCCCCGGCTGAGACTCAATGCTGCACCCGCCGCCGACTAAATACGCCCTCTCTTTCATAGTAAACAAGCCCGCCCCGCGGCCGCCTTTGTCTACCCTGGTGATCTTCTTGACATTGAAACCTTTGCCATCATCCTTAACGTCCAGTACACATTCACGGGCATTGCATTGTAATCTGATAAAGACATTCTTCGCCTCAGCGTGCTCCAGAATGTTGCCTATTGTCCCTTGAGCGATACGGAAAAGCGTTACTTCCACTTGTGGAGGCAAGCGCTCTTCCACCCCTTCGAATTCCGTAGATACCCTAGTTCCCATAGATTCCAGGCTATCCTTAGCATAGCGGCTGATGGCTGCGGGCAGTCCCAGTTCATCCAACAAAGTGGGGCGGAGCTCCTTCATCAGCTTTGCTATCTCATTCTGCGTATGAACCACCAGAGATTGTATCTTCCGGAGCTTACCGATGAAATCAGCCTCTATGACGCCATCGGTTTCCGCCTTTGTTATGGCAGCTTGCAGGTTCAAGGTTAAGCTGGTGAGAGCCTGGCTGGTCTCGTCATGCAATTCGCGGGCAATCCGCTTTCGCTCCTCCTCTTGAGCAGTCAGGGCGTGCTGAAGGAGTGTTTGGTATCTTTCTTTTCCTAGCTCGAGTCTCCGGTAAAGCCTGGCTTGCTCAATTGCCGTACCAAGCTGATGCCCGATGGAATTCAGCAGGTACATATCGTCCGTAGAGAATTGGCCTGCCATATGGGCAGCGATATTCATTACACCTACAACCTTGTCTTTCGCCTTCAAGGGAACGCTGACAAACCCTCTCAGACCTTCGGTATTCACCAGGTCCGGGCGAGCAGCGCGCGGGTCTCTGGAGATATCTTCCAATACAATGGGCTCGCCAGTTTGCGCTACTTTTCCCGCTAGCCCTTCGCCCAGGCTCATCTCCATCTGCTCAACGTATTTGGCAGACAGACCACGATACACCCGGTAGCTTAGCAGCTGAGTGTGCTCGTTAAGAAGCAGTATCCCACCTGTAGTGGCGTCGATGATCTCCAGCACAGTATCGAGGGCTATGTTTAGAATGGAATCCAAGTCTGACAACCCGCTGGTGGCGCTGGAAATACGGTTCAAGGCATGGAGATGGTGATGACGTCTCAGAATTTGATTCTCGAGTTCTCTTTCTGCGGTAACGTCTTTTCTCAGTTCGGCAAACGCATTGATATCGCCCTGACTATCCCTAAGGGGATAAAGGGTGATCTTGACATACCTGCTGGACACCTCCTCGCCACTGACCGCATGGTCGGGAGAGATAATCGTCGCTGGGCAACCACTTTGGAGCACCTTGGCAAAGGGACATTTCCACAGGGGGTAACCACAGGGATTGCTCCTGCCCTCAAAGACTTCGTAGCAAGGTTTGCCGATAAACGGTTGGCTTTCGGGTAAGTTCCGCTTCATAGCGACGTTGGCAAAGCTGACACGGTACTCGCCGTCGATGACGAAAAGCTTATCTTCTATGCCGTCCAGCACATCCTGCAAGGGCATATCTAAGCCTGCATTCCCTCCAGCCCGCCTGATTGCCGCCTTTTTCTGACCCATTATCACCTCAGCCCTGGTAGAACTCTTATAGAAATAAGGTATCTCATAGTGCCAAACTTGTCAAAGTGTAGATCCAATCCGTCGAAGGACTGCTTTCACCACTGGTTTTTCCCAGAGGGTAGAGTCGTGCTATACTTCACAGGTTCGTCTGCAAAATCAGAGGAGAAAAGAGTAATGATTGTAGAAACGCTGGTGGTTGGCCCTTTTGCCTCGAATTGTTATGTCGTTGGTTCATCTTCCACCAAGCAAGGAATGATTATCGACCCCGGTGCTGAAGCCGACACTATTCTGAGAACGGTAGAGCAAATGGGATTGTCCGTATCCTTGATCGTGGTGACCCATGCCCATATGGACCATGTCGATGCCCTTCATGCGGTAAAAGAAAAGACCAGCGCTCAGTTTGCACTTCATGAGGCAGAGAAGGAATTGTTGTCTGCCGCCCCCATGCGTATGCTAACATCGCTTGGTCTTTCCCCTTTCAAATCACCTCCACAACCGGACAGGTTACTCAAGGACGGTGACCGCACAGATGTTGGCGAGTTACACTTTGAAGTCCTTCATACGCCGGGACATAGCCCTGGTGGAATCTGTCTTCTGGGGCATGGAGTGGTCTTCAGCGGTGATACGTTATTCAATTTCGGAATTGGCAGGACCGACTTCCCCGGTGGCAGCTATGAACAGCTGATGAAGAGCATCCACGAGAAACTGATGGTATTGCCTGACGAAACCATTGTCTATCCTGGCCACGGACCGTCCACCACTATCGGCGATGAACGTAGAGGAAATCCTTTCCTCCGCTGATTAATCATATTCAAGACCGTTTACACCACTTCGTGAGCTGCTATTGGCGCTATCTGTGAGAATACTCTATTGTTCAGAACTATACTGTTACAGGCAGGCCAGTCACTTCACATCCTGAGGAATGGCAGCTACCCTGTCATCTCCGCAGGCTTGGTAGAGGAACCTGGGCTGGGGGTAACTATGGCTTAAGATTTCAAGCAAAATCGTATCCTGGGCGCTCAATCCCAATATCTTCGTCCGTATAGCACTGGCAAACCCCAGTAGCGACCAGAGGGATAATCCGGGTGGTTGATAATACTCCACTATCGCAACTTCGATGCCAGCCAGTTCGCCTGCCAAATCTATGGCCGTCTCCAGCCCACCTAGTTCGTCAACCAGCCCCAATCTCTTGGCTTCGGTGCCGGTGTAAAGTTGCCCCGTGGCCAGATTTCTGACCTCGTCCTTGCTTAGCCCTCTCCCCTCAGCCACCACTTCTACAAACTGCTCATAATACTCATCGATCATTGCCTGCATAATTTCCGCTTCCTCCGGCGTCATCTCCCTGAACCCTGAATGCATGTCTTTATACTTGCCGCCCTTGAAGGTTTCTATCTGGATACCCAGCTTCTCCAGAAGCCCTTCGATGTTCAGTACTTGGGAGATAACGCCAATGCTACCCGTCATTGTGCTTGGAAGGGCGACAATCTTATCCGCATGGGTTGAGATATAGTAGCCGCCTGAAGCAGCTGTGCCTCCCATGCTTACCACAATGGGTGTTTTCTGCTTAACCCTTTCTATCTCCCACAGGATTTCCTGGCAAGGCGCTATCTCACCGCCGGGACTCTCTACATGCAAGACGATCGCCTTGACTGCCCTGTCCCGTTCTGCTTTCGCTAGATAGTTCCTCACCAACTCCGGGGTAATGGTCGAGCCGAAGAACAATGGAGAACCGTCGGTGGTAATAGTCCCACTGAGGGGAATTACAGCAATTTTGTTGACCACTGGTCTTGAGGTAATCAGAATAATCGGAATTAGTATTGCCGCAAGCAATAATATGCTCAGGCTGATAATGATTACCTTTTTTCTTTTCACTTCTTTCCTCCCGTTAATACTTAATGTCTTGAAGTTGGGCCTTGATTTCCTCCCAGTCCTCACATGGAATGTTTAAGAAGACAACCGGTGGGGCCTATGCGTCCCCACATTGCTCCGTCGTCCTCAGGCTATCAAGATAACTCTGGAGGACAAAAGCTGCCGCCATGGCATCTACTCTGGCTTTGGGCTGAAAGCCCTGATTCCTGGCTCCTCTTCCCGCCCTGGAGCGGAGTTTGCCATCCTTGCCACGGGCCTCCGTCTTCAGGCGCTCGGCAGCCCGGGTAGAGAATCGTTCATCCCATAGTTGTACATCAAGTTCGTTGAGATTCCTCTGCTTTGCTCGCAGTAACAATCTGTCAACAAAAGCCGTCGCCTTGCCGGCCTGTTTGCCAGGCTCGCCAGTCAGGCGGAGCGGCAAACCAACTACAATGCGGTCCGCCTCATATTGCTCCACCAGCTTGAGAATCATATCTACAAGGGCATCCTGGTCTTCCATGTCGAGCACGGTTAAGGGGGTTGCCAGCATCTCCTGGGGGTCGCTTATGGCTACTCCTGTTCTCTTATCTCCAATATCCAGCCCTAAGCTGCGCATTTCACCTTTGCCATTTAAGTCTGGCTCGCAATGATACTTGTGACTGATTTCAGAGCCTCATCTATTTTGGCTGAGTCCTTCCCGCCGGCTTGAGCCATAGCAGCCTTGCCACCACCACCTCCGCCGGTAACTCTGGCTACTTGACTGATAATATCGCCGGCATGAAATCCCCTCGCTATCAGGTCGGGAGTTACCATAGCTAAAAAGCTGGGCTTGCCGTTATAGACCGTGGCCAGAACCACCACGGCGCTCTTCAGGGTGTCACGCAATATGTCGCCCATTTCCCTGAGGACAGGCATGGTCAATGACGGCACCCTGGCAGCCAGGACTGTCACGCCGCTTACCTGCTCGGCTCGGCCGGGCAGGTCTTCCGCTATTTTGCGCGATAGCTCCCTTTCCAGCGAAAGTGCTCTCTTGCGCTCTGCTTCCAGCTCGCCGACGAGAGTTTTCAACTTGCTGGGGACTTCTTCCGGCGAAGCCTCCAATTCTGTGGCTATGCTCTGCAAGGCTGTTAAGCGAGATTCAATTAGAGATTCGGCTCCTCTTCCCGTTACTGCCTCAATACGATGTAGTCCTGTGCCAATGCTGCTTGCGCCGGTTATCAGGAATATGCCGATCTCCCCCGTTGAACCGACATGAGTGCCACCACACAGTTCTTTGCTTATTGGCGGCGCCCCGATTTCCAGCATCCGGACATCTTCTCCGTACTTCTCTTCAAAGAGGGCGATAGCCCCCTCAGCCTTGGCTTGGTCAAAGGAAAGGACTTTCGCTTGCGCCTTTAAGTTCTGCCGTATCCATTGATTTACCTGCCTTTGAATTTCCCTCAGCTGTCCCTCAGTTACGGGAGAAAGGTGGGAGAAGTCAAATCTAAACCTTTCCGGCTCTACCAGAGACCCCTTTTGATAAACGCGGCTGCCCAATGTTTGCCTTAAAGCAGCCTGGAGTAGGTGGGTGGCAGTGTGATTGCGGGCGATGTCCAGCCGGCGGGCGACATCGACCGCGGCCTCGACTTCGTCTCCGAGAGATACACTCCCTTCGACTACCTTCCCCACGTGTACTATCACGTCTGAAGGGGTTCTGATCGTGTGTGTGACGGCTATCTTCCCGTTCGGAGCAACGATTATGCCGCTGTCGCCCACCTGGCCGCCCATCTCGCCGTAGAAGGGTGTTCTGTCAAGCATCACGTCAACGTCATTACCTTCAGCTGCAGTTTGGACAGAGCTTTCGTTAGTTACCAAACCGAGGACTGTTGCCTTAGAGCTGTATTCCTCATAGCCAGCAAAATATGTGCGCTCGCATATGACTGTAGCCCTGACGTCCAAGCTACCAGTTCCACGCATCTTGATCCTCGCCCTCTCCCTCTGTTTGTCCATCTCGGCCTGGAAGCCCTCCCAATCTATGGATAGACCTTTGTCTCGGGCGATCTCGGCGGTTAACTCTGGGGGGAAGCCATAAGTATCATAGAGTCGAAATACTTCTTCGCCCGTTAGCTCCTTTCTGTTTTGAGCTACAGCTTCGTCGGTGAGCTTTTCCACCAGATTAAGGCCGCTATCCAGGGTAGTGATGAATTTCTCTTCCTCAACCCTGGTCACTTCGCTAATCGAGCCCTGATTGGCCACAAGCTCAGGATATATGTGGCGCATTGTGCTGACGACTACCTCAGCCATTTCATTAAGAAAAGGGTCGTTCAGTCCCAGTTTCCGGCCGAAGAGTGAGGCCCGCCTGAGTATCCGCCGCAGGACATATCCCCTTCCCTCGTTGGAAGGCATCACGCCATCGGCGATGAGAAAGGCGATGCCGCGTGAATGCTCAGCTACGATTCTGAT
>JAWOCP010000092.1:0-2568 GCA_046483735.1 Dehalococcoidia bacterium | reverse complement strand
ACAGCGTGTGGGGCCTGCCTTACGTAATGCTGGGGAAGAAAATCATTGATTACGAAGAGTGCTGGCCCGACCTCAAATTCTGGTTCGAGCTGGCGCATAGACTCGGTTATGCTGAGCATTTCCCCTGGAAAACCATAGAGGAGGCTATCGATTACATCCTCGAGCCCTCGGGATTTAGCGTGCAAAAGCTGACTGAAGAGCTGCCTCAAGGCGTCACTTATGGCCAGGTCAAATACAAAGAATATGAGTCCCAGGGTTTTCCCACACCCTCCGGCAAAGTTGAGCTATATTCGGAAACTCTAGCCGGCCTGGGATATCACCCCATGCCCACCTTCGGGGAGCCTCCGGAAAGCCCCGAAAGCACGCCAGAGCTGGCCCGGGAATATCCCCTCATTTTGACTACCGGGGCCAGGATACTGGAATTCTGCCATTCCCAGCACCGCAATATTCCCATGTTGCGCCGGAGAAGCCCTGAGCCCCTGGCTGAAATCGACCCTGCCACGGCAACGAAGTACGGTATTGCCGATGGCGATATGGTGACGGTGAGCACTGTAAGAGGCAGCATCGAGATCAAAGCCAGGGTTACCGAAGATATTATGCCCGATGTAGTTTGCATTTCCCATGGCTGGGACGAAGCCAACGTGAATATGCTGACCAGTCAGGAGCCGGCCGACCCGATTATCGGCTATCCGGCGTTTAAGTCCCTGTTATGCCGTGTTGAAAAGAAAGGCGGGAAAAGCCGATAAGGCAAGGGCAAAAAGATGAGATATGCCGAGACAGGGGTTGACTTAGAGATTGACCTATCCCGGGGACGCATCGAGAGGGAGCAAAGTGACCCGGGACTAACCGCCCTTCACCTCGGTGGCCTGGGTACTAACGCCAGGATATTATGGGACAGGGTACCTCCCGAGGTTGAACCTTTTTCTCCTGAAAACCTGCTGATATTCAGCAGCGGATTTCTTTGCGGCACGGCTGCCCCCGGCGCCAACCGCACCATCGTCTCTACCTTATCTCCCCAGACTCTGTTAATGGCATTCTCAATGATGGGGGGATTCTTTGCACCGGAACTAAAGCACGCCGGTTATGACAAGATAGTCATTCAGGGCAGGGCTCCCGGCCTGGTCTATCTGTGGATAAAGGATGACAAGGTGGAAATACGCGATGCCTCTCACCTCCAGGGTAAAGGCTCTCTTGAAACGTCCGAGTTTATCAAGCAAGAGCTGAATGAGCCCAAAGCCCAGGTGGTCTCCATCGGCCTTGCCGGCGAGAACAGGGTCTACTTTGCTTCCATCGAGCACGGCAGGTCCAGTGCCAGCCGGGGCGGAATAGGCGCGGTCATGGGAGACAAGAATCTGAAGGCGATTGCCGTTCGTGGAACACGGGATATCAATATCGCCCGACCGGCCGAGTTCATGGAGCTTTGCCAGGAAGTGCTGCAATTTATCCGGTACCGACTGAACAATCCAATCAAGGGAGTAATGGCCATTCACTCCATACTCGGAGCCCCCCAGGAGATGGCGATAACCGATGAATCGTGGCATACCACCAATTTTGCCTGGGGGAATGCCCGTGTCAGAAGAAAAGATTTCTGGACCGAGGAAACTAAAGAGAGGTGGGAGAAGATACAGGGAGAAACAGTCGAGCGGCTGATAAGCTGCTATAACTGTCCCCTCAAGTGCGGAGGAATAATCGTCCATCCAAGGCTTAACAGGTATATGATGAAATGCTTCTCCAAGCTCACCTATACACTGGCGGCCTTTTCCGACCTTGATTTCGGTTTCAACATCGCCGGTCAGGCCCAGGAATATGGGGTGGACGGGTACTCCATGCCCCAGGTTATGGCCTTTGCCCTCGAGCTTTATGAAGCGGGAATTTTGACCGACAAAGACATGCCGGGGATGCCGCCCGATACCGAAGGCAGGTTCTTCTGGTTACTTGACAGAATTGTGCGGCGGGAGGGGATTGGAGATGTCTTGGCCAACGGTGTTTACCGGGCAGCACGCCAGATTGGCAAGGGGGCTGAAGCTTACGACCACAACACCATCAAGAAACAGGAGCAGGTCCCCATAAAACTGGGGACGCTGAACCCTATTTATTACCTCATGTGGTCCACGGGCGAGAAGATAAACATCACTCAAATCGAAGGTCAGATACCCCAGGGGCCGCTGCCGACCAGGGAACTAAAGGAGGAATTCGTAGCGGACTGGGTCCAGATTCCCACCGGCAAGGAGGAAAGGTTCAAACGATTTATTCTGGAGTGGGGAGACGAAGGCAAGACGCCACCGTTCTGGCCGTCTATCGATTTAGTCTGTGAAGTTGTCGAGTGGCAGGAGATGATGCACTACGTCGATGACTGCACGGGCATCTGTAGCGGCCTGTCGTCATTCGCCTACAAGCCTCCCTACCATATACACAACTTGCCGAGGTTAGTCTCGGCAGCCGGACTGGATACGGATGAAGCCGGGCTGGAGGAGATATACAAAAGGAACCGGAACCTGCTTCGAGCCATAAATATCAGACGGGGCTTAAGAAGAAAGGATGAGCGTCCGCCGGAGGACCACTGGCGGA
>JAWOCP010000073.1:0-5835 GCA_046483735.1 Dehalococcoidia bacterium | reverse complement strand
TCTCCGGGGTAAGAATGATTGAGGAATCTCGTATCCGGTCGCTAAACAGGAATGAGCCTGTGAAGGGAGATTATGTTCTCTACTGGATGCAGGCTTCACAGCGGGCGGAATACAATCACGCACTGGAATTCGCCATCAAACAGGCGAACGAAAGCCAGCAGTCCCTCATAGTCTATTTCGGCCTTACCGATGCCTTTCCCGAAGCCAATGCCAGACATTACCATTTCATGCTTGAAGGCCTGAAGGCCGTCCGGGAAGAGCTTCAGGATAGGGGTGTGGGCATGGTCATCGAACGGATTTCTCCGGAGACCGGAATCGTGAATTTCGCCAAGGAGGCTTCACTTGTCGTGTGTGACTGTGGCTATCTGAAGATACAGAAGCAGTGGCGGCAACATGTCGCAGAAAACATCCAGTGCCCGTTCTTGCAGGTGGAGAGCGATGTGCTGGTTCCCGTTGAAACGGCTTCAAATAAAGAGGAGTATTCTGCTGCCACTTTGCGGCGAAAACTGATGGGGACAGTACATGATTATCTCGTTCCTCTCGCCGATGAAACGCTGAAAACAGATTCATCCCGGTTGAGATTCCAGAGCTACGATATTTCCGACACCGCTCAGGTCGTCTCCAATCTTGATGTGGACCATTCCACAAAGCCTGTAACCGGTTTCCAGGGTGGTACGAAAGAAGCGAAAAGGCGACTCCAGGAATTTATCAGTAAGAAACTAGCCAGATACGAGCATTCCAGAAATGACCCCAATGAGGACTGCCTTTCCAATCTAAGCCCGTACCTCCATTTCGGACAGATATCCCCTTTGTATATCCATCTACAGGTGAATCGGCATAGGGGGCCAGGCAGAGATGCTTTTCTCGAGGAATTGATTGTGCGCCGGGAATTGAGCATGAACTTTGTCCATTACAGCCGGCATTATGATTCCTTTGCCGGGCTTCCCGACTGGGCAAAGTCTACTCTACGGAAACATGAGAGCGACCCGCGAGAGTATTTGTATACATTGGAACAACTGGAAAAGGCCCAAACGCATGATCCGTATTGGAATGCGGCCCAGACGGAGATGGTCGTCACGGGCAAAATGCACGGGTACATGCGTATGTACTGGGGCAAGAAGATACTCGAGTGGACCGCCAATCCGGAAGAGGCCTTCGCAACGGCACTCTACCTCAACAATAAATACGAACTGGATGGCAGGGACCCCAATAGCTTTGCCGGTGTCGCCTGGTGCTTTGGCAAGCACGACCGACCCTGGGCACCGCGTCCCGTATTCGGTAATGTTCGTTACATGAGTGCTGAAGGCCTGAAACGGAAATTCGATGCCGAAAAATATGCACGCAGATATGCTTCGTACAATCCCTAGTGCCCACCGAGAACTGCAACCTTAGATGACGTAAAGCACCGGTAGCCGCAATGCTTGGAAAAGGCTAAGCCGGTTTGAGCAGTAGTCAACTCTGTTTTCCAGGTTCACTAAGCACAGGGTCTAGGCCTGTCCCCTGCCCGGCAGTTCGGACACGCAGGACGGGCATTCATTCGCCATCTCTGATTCATCATGGATTGAAGAAGAATTGAGTTGACTCATTTTTACTCACATAGTAATTGACACGTGAGGTACTGACCAGTAAGATTGTTCCCGGAACTGACAAGAGGTATAAGCAATAGTGGATGAGGCAAATACGAGAGTAAATTTCAATGACATTGCCTGGGCAGCGCTTTGTTTCTACTACAGGTCGGTTGCCGACAGAAAGTACTGCAAAATCATAGGCGATACGCCCTTCATAGAAAAGCTCCGACAAGCACCCTCTGAGATCGTGGCATCAGAATTTGAGCAGAAGATTCTCCTGGACTATGTAAACATCAGCAATTACGACTTGCTTATTGAGCATAAAATAGCTGAGCATCTTCTGGAGAAAATAGTTGCCCTGCACCATGATATATCAGCCCTGCAAGGCCTAACGCTGCTTGATTGCGACCTTTCTGATAGTGCCATAGTGGACAGAATCGGGAAGATATACGCTACTTTTTATGCTGTTCCCGGCCTCTGGGTCACAGGCGTGTCGAAAATTGCCCACCTCCTGAATGACAGGCTTCTCGTGCTGTTGAATCTGGATATCTCCGCGCACTTTCACCTGTTAGATGGCAGCACAGGACTTATTAGCTGGATCAAGACTCTACAGGACAGTGCCAGGCAGGTGACCGATGATTTTCGGGATCGAGGATATCCAGGGACACCCGAGGCATTCATCTCAGAGAAGCTTGGTTATACGAGGCACGGCTGCCACAAGTCACTGGTTAAGTACCTTGACGAGTACTACTGGCTGCGCTTTGCTGATGGCCTGCCAATCCCACCTCCATGGACTCCACCCTAACATCACGCAAGGAAGATAGGGACAAGGCAAACACCCGCTTCCAATGTCTGTCTTCGGCAAACCAGAGCCTGTGACTCCTACTGCTCCAAAGCCGGTATGATGCTCTGTCTTTTTACAATCTGGTGCCAGTCTCTGTAGCAATAGATTCCCTGAAAGACAGCGGCGGATAGGCAGCCGTAGAAGATTTCTGGAGTCAGGATATAGAAGCCCTTTACAGCAAATATGCTGCCGGCAATCAGGACAAGAAACCAGTGGTGCAGGTGGAGCCGATACTCGCGCCAGGGGATGACTACTGACCTGACAATTCCTTGTTTACCTTCTGTCCGGCCGCTGAGGAACTTGGTGATGAAAAAGGTAGCAAACCAAGTCTTATAACAGAATATCCCGAGAAAGATAAGAACGGATATGAGGCCAATGAGGACTACCTTCTTTTTCATTCCATTTCTTGTGATATCCCCAATTAGCCAAGAAGTCCGTTTAATCGTACCACCTCTCCATATTAGTTGCTTTCAGGCAATTGCTCCTGAGACTGGTCGCCAGGCAACACATTGTGGCGCGTGGGGATATAATACTCCATTTTCCAACCCGCCATCAAGTTCGTCCAAGTTGCTTGGCAAAGAAATGTCAGACAAAGTCCGCCGTACTAGCCTTGAACACGGTATTCCGATCGTTAACATAAGGGGATGAGGGGACTCACTGATTGTGGACTCTGATATCGGAACAGAGATTGACACTGATTATCATACATATTATAATAACGATTATCATTATCATAATATATGATGTTATGAATAGGAGATCAAAACAAAGGGAAGCGATTGTAAGGGTATTGAGGAGCACCTCATCGCATCCTTCCGCGGAATGGATATACGAAGAAGTGAAGAAGGAGATACCGAACATAGGCCTGGCAACAGTGTATCGTAACCTAAGGCTACTGAAAGAGGCGGGCGAAGTCTACGAGATGCACGCGTCCAATGATATAGCTCGTTTTGACGGCAACACCGGCATGCATTATCATTTCTATTGTGACGGATGTGGAAGAATCCTGGACCTGGATGAGCCTGTCGACACTACAATTCAGACCAGGGTAGCCAGAAGGACCGGGCTCAAGGTAACACGTCATAACCTGGAATTGGGCGGTTTGTGCCTTGATTGTCAGAAGCGCGAAACACACGTGGACAACCGCCCCCAGTAATAATTACTAGAAACAAAGAAGGAGGTAGAGTATGGCAGCCAAAAAGATCGGAGATAAATTCAGGTGCAACATATGTGGAAATGAGGTTACGCTAACTAAAGTTGGTGGCGGCACTCTGGTATGCTGTGGCGAACCCATGGAAAAAATCGAGAAATAGGAGGACAAGTTGATGGCTAAATCAGTCAAAGGCACCCGGACAGAAAAGAACCTGCTAACGGCTTTCGCCGGGGAGTCGCAGGCCAGGAACCGCTATACCTTCTTTGCCAGCGTGGCACGCAAAGAGGGTTATGAGCAAATTGCCAATATCTTCACAGAAACCGCCGGTAACGAGAAGGAACACGCGGAGATTTTCTTCAAATACCTTGAAGGCGGGGATGTGGAAATCTCGGCTGCCTACCCGGCGGGGATTATTGCAGGCACGAAGACGAATCTGGAAGCCGCGGCGGATGGCGAAAGGCTGGAATGGAGTCAGATCTACGCCGACATGGAGAAGATAGCAAAGGAAGAAGGTTTTGACGAAATAGCAACGTCATTTAAGGAAATTGCTGAAGTGGAGGAGTTCCACGAGAAGCGATACCGGAAGCTTGCCCGCAATGTGTCGGAAGGTGAGGTATTCAAGCGAAAAGCGCCTGTAAAATGGCATTGCACTAACTGCGGCTACGTCCACGAAGGGACTGAGGCCCCTGCCGAATGCCCGGCATGCAAGCATCCGCAGGCATACTACGAACTTCTAGCGGAAAATTACTAATATTGAACTATAAACAATAAAGCAAGAAACCGAGGTGAAAGATGCCGAAAAATGATGAACAAAGAAAGAAATCAACCAGTGCTGCCGGCGGCGGTACGTCGATCCGGGACTGGTGGCCGAACCAGTTGAACCTCAGAATACTCCACCAGCACTCTGCCCTGAGCAATCCGATGGGCGAGAACTTCAACTACGCTGAGGAGTTCAAGAAACTCGACCTGCAGGCCGTGAAGCAGGACCTCTATGCACTCATGACCGAATCGCAGGACTGGTGGCCGGCCGATTACGGTCACTATGGGCCACTCTTTATCCGGATGGCATGGCACAGCGCAGGCACATACCGAAAGGGCGATGGCCGTGGGGGTGGGGGGTCGGGCAGCCAACGCCTGGCTCCTCTCAACAGCTGGCCGGATAACGCGAACCTGGACAAGGCGCGCCGGCTGCTCTGGCCGATCAAGCAGAAATACGGCAAGAAGATATCCTGGGCCGACCTCATGATTCTGGCCGGCAACTGTGCGCTTGAGTCGATGGGCTTCAAGACCTTCGGCTTCGGCGGCGGGCGCGAGGACGCCTGGGAGCCGGAAGAGGACATCTACTGGGGCTCTGAGGCCGAGTGGCTTGGCGACAAGCGATACTCCGGCGACCGGGAGCTCGAGAATCCGCTCGCCGCAGTTCAGATGGGCCTGATTTACGTGAACCCGGAGGGGCCGAATGGTAATCCTGACCCGGTCGCTTCGGGCCGTGACGTTCGAGAGACCTTCGCGCGCATGGCGATGAACGATGAAGAGACCGTCGCGCTTGTCGCGGGGGGACATACGTTCGGAAAGTGTCATGGCGCGGGCCCTGCGTCCCATGTGGGTCCTGAACCCGAGGCGGCTCCTATCGAGGAGATGGGCCTCGGCTGGAAGAGCAGCTTCCGGACCGGTAAAGCCGGCGACACGATCACCAGCGGCATCGAAGGCGCCTGGAAGCCCGGCCCGACCAAATGGGACATGGGCTATCTGAACGTGCTGTTCAAGTACGAGTGGGAGCTGGTTAAGAGCCCGGCCGGCGCACATCAGTGGCTGGCCAAGAACGTGGCTGAAGAGGACATGGTGGTTGATGCACACGACCCGTCGAAGAAGCACCGGCCGATGATGACCACGGCGGACCTCTCGCTGCGCTTCGACCCGATCTACGAGCCGATCGCACGCCGGTACCAGCAGAACCCGGAGGAGTTCGCGGATGCCTTCGCCCGGGCCTGGTTCAAGCTCACCCACCGCGATATGGGCCCCCGCTCGCGCTATCTCGGTCCAGAGGTCCCGGCGGAGGAACTGATCTGGCAGGACCCGGTGCCCACAGTCGATCATAAGCTGATCGAGGCGCAGGACATCGCAGACCTGAAGGCGAAGATCCTTGACTCAGGCCTGTCCATCTCTGATCTGGTCTCCACCGCCTGGGCGTCGGCATCCACCTTCCGTGGCTCCGACAAGCGCGGCGGTGCCAACGGGGCACGTATCCGTCTTGCGCCGCAGAAGGACTG
>JAWOCP010000040.1:0-9368 GCA_046483735.1 Dehalococcoidia bacterium | reverse complement strand
TCATCCTGCACTACCATAGCGCTGATAAATACATAATCAGCCCACTTGATGTCTTTATCTGTCAGGTTTGTTATATTCAGGTCCACAAGCTTTTTCTCCCATTCCCCAGGAAGCATCGCAGCTACAGTTAACAAGCCCAGAGGGGGGAAAGTTGCCTTTTTGAAAATGAATTTCAAAGCATGCTTAAAACTCCAGAAGGTGTCCGGATATCGGGGATAAACTAATAATATCTTCAATTTATGCTCCTTTTAATATAGCTTCAATGATAATACCATAATACAATAATATTTTGCCAATGTCACGCACAAGCTCAAAAAATTCGAAGGGCACTAACCGGCATGCAAAACAGGCGACTTTTGGGATGATTCATCTTCTAAACACCTTGCCTATCCCGACTGGTCGGGACTTGACGTTTCTGCCGATCTGGCTGATAATCACAGCGACCGAATAATTAGACAAATAACTGCGCACCGCAGGGAAAGAATAGACCATTTTGGCTAGTCAAATCAAGTTCGGCACTGATGGGTGGCGAGGGATTATCGCCGAGGACTTCACCTTCGATAATGTGCGTATCTGTGCTCAGGCTGTGGCAGAATACCTGAAGCAAAAAGGACTCAATAACCGGGGCCTGGTCATTGGCTATGATACTCGTTTCGCCTCGGAGGATTTTGCCGCTGCCGCCGCTGAAGTGATAGCCGGCAACAACATCAAAGTCCACCTCTGCCTCAAACCAGCCCCTACGCCGGTGGTGAGCTTTACTGTCCCGGCCACTGGTTCCGCCGGGGCCATTGTGATTACTGCAAGTCACAACCCCGGTTCGTGGAATGGATTCAAATACAAATCTCAGGATGGGGCTAGCGCTCCTGGGGACATCATTTCCCAAATAGAGTCAAACATCACTTCCCTCACCCAAATCCTTCCTCTTAAAGGGAAGAGGCCGGCAGGCGGTGTGAAAAGGCTTAAGCTGGATAGGGCTCTAAAGAAAGGGCTTGTTGACTACCTGGACCCCTCTCCTGTTTACTTCGACCGCCTTGGCCAGTTTGTCGACGTAGAAAAATTGCGCCGCCAGAAACTGAACATCATAGTTGACTCCATGTATGGTGCTGGCATTGGCTACTTCAGGACAATCCTCCAAAATGGCAACCTCAGAATTACCGAGATTAATGCTGAACGAAATCCCTCCTTCCCCCAGATTCAGCCTGAGCCAATCGCCAAGAACTTGACCAGGCTTTCGAGGTTGGTCGTTGAAAAGAAGGCTGACGTGGGCCTGGCCACCGATGGAGACGCCGACCGCATTGGCATCATAGACGAAAGGGGGCAGTTTTTAACCCAGCACCAGGTTTTTGCCTTGCTCTGTCTCTATCTACTGGAAGTGCGCGGTGAGCGTGGCGCCATGATAAGGACGCTCACTTCCACCATGATGCTTTCCCGCCTGGGCGAGCTATTCGATGTCCCTGTCTACGAAACGCAGGTGGGTTTCAAGTATGTTGCCCCGTTGATGATGGAGAAAAACGCCATCATTGGTGGGGAGGAGAGCGGTGGCTATGGCTTTCGCGGTCATGTCCCGGAACGAGACGCCATACTTGCCGGGCTTTACTTCCTCGACTTTATGGCGGAAACAGGAAAGACGCCATCCCAGCTTGTCGATTACCTTTACAGCAAGGTGGGACCTCACTACTATGACCGCACGGATTTTCATGTTTCCCCAGCTAAGCGTCAGGCAATCCTGCAGCGACTGCGCTCCACCTCACCGGACACTATAGCCGGTTCCGCGGTGACCAGAGTGGATACCACCGACGGGTTTCGCTTCTTCCTTGCCGACGAGTCGTGGCTGCTCATCCGTTTTTCCGGCACAGAACCGCTCGTTCGCATCTACTCTGAAGCCGAAAGCCTGGAAAGGGCGAAGGCGCTACTCGACGAGGGCAAGAAACTGACAGGCCTTTAGACCAACCCGGCGGCCAATTAGCATGGCGGAGGGAGAGGGATTCGAACCCTCGACCCCGATAACTCGGAGTAAGCGCTTAGCAGGCGCCCGCACTAGACCACTATGCGATCCCTCCGCTTGTTGCGACTTAATTCATTATGCCACATATCAGGTTAATCAACAAAGCCCGGAGACCGCTTACAAACGGCATTCCCGGGAGTCCAAGCAAAACGGGACGACGAAGAATTGATGACATTCTCCACGGGCTCACCCCTTAGACTTCGCTCAGGACACGCATAAATGAGGCTGGTTTCCTTGCCTCGACAGGTCGGGGCTAGGGATGACAGGAAGCGAAGGACTCAGAACAAAGAGGCGGCAGGGAGGATGGAACGATAAAGAATGTCGGGGCTATGGCCCCCGTTATTCACTTACACTCACGATGTTTTCAATACGGTAGCAGAAGGTACCAGCGGGAGCGACGACTTCAACTGTCTGCCCCTTTTCTTTGTCCAGGATCATCCTGCCCAGGGGGGAAGCAACGGAAAGCTTCCCTCTGGCTGGATTTGCCTCTCGGGGGTCGACCAAAGCATAGCTGAGTTCTTCACCCGAAGATAAATCACAGAGCACCACTGTATCCCCAAATTTTGCCTTGGATACGCTCTGGCTTGTCCCCGCTATCTTTGCCAGATTCAAGATTGCCTCCAACTCTTTGATCCTTCCTTCCAAATGTGCCTTCCGCTCTCTAGCTGCGTCCAGAGGAGCATTTTCCGAAAAGTCCTTGTCCGCCGCTGCCTTCTGCATCTCCTCAATAACCTCGGGAAGCTGGTTTTTCAAACTAGTTAATTCCGATTCTAGTCTGGCATAGCCTTCCGCAGTCAAAGTAGCTCCAGCCTGAGAAATTTGCCAGGACGGGCTTGCCTTTAAAGAAGCTTTTCGTGCTCTGAGATGGGGAGCTAAGCTTGTTCTGGTGAATCCCTTTTTCCTTATGTATGTGAGAAAGGATTTGACTGGCTTAACTGCCGATGGGACAATGTGTTCACCATAGCTGGCTACATCAATAGGGCTGATGTCGTTCACTTGCCTGGATGACCCGAGCCATCTAACAAATTTGGATATCTCCGCCTGTATCTCTCCTCTTGCTTCCGGCGGTAGATTTGATAAAAAGGCATCAGCTACTTCGGCAAGTGTCGGATTGTGATCCAACATGTTTCCCACGAACAAACGAATAGTAGCCGAAAAACCGGGCGCTGTCAATTTGCTTCAGAACTCATGCCGCGCTTTGTGTCTTCAGGCTGGCCAAGATATAATATAAACGTGATTTTCCCGAATAACTGCGGAGGTGGCTGGAGTGTCCACCAGAGATACTCAAGCAATCGAAAGGCTGAAAGGTGCTATTGCTGAAGGCAAGAACTGGTATGTGGCCTTGCTTGAAGCCATTCGCCTGTGGAGTAGTCCTGAAGAGGATTATGACGGCCGACATTATCAGTATCTTGTGGACAGCGAAGCTTTCGACTGGCTGGTCCTGGCAGAGAGGTTATGCGAAGAGCTTGACGGACTTATTCCAGAAGGGGAGCGCACCGATCTTCTATTCTTTGATATGCCGCCCATAGTATTGTCTAAGGGCGAGTTTAAGCATATAATCGGCACCTCTAAATACAAGACCTATCTCAACTATTTCTATGGCATCCTTGTGGAGAGGTTTCTCCTGTTGGCTGTAGTTGAAGAGATACGGAAGGAAAGGAGAGTTTCAGGCTCGACCAGCGATAACGGAATCGTTGATGAGGCTCACCAACGCATTTATGGTGCCGATCAGTTTGCCCTTTTGAAGCAGTTTAGAAGAGAGAGACATTATCCTCACCTTCGGTCTATGAGTTTAAGCCAGTTGGATGAATTTACCTATTGGCTATTCAAGTATCGCATAAAGATGCGTGACAAATCCTGTGTTGCCAGCGATACTAAGAAAGCTCTGATGAAATTGCATTATACGCTGGCGCGCAAAGCCAAGCCACTACACCCTTCCTCCCTGAGGGCCGGGAGCGATCAGCTGTCAGGCGATAGCGAGCTCAGCTGAGCTAATTCCTGGTGCAGCCTTTGCAGTTTATCTTTCAGCACGGCAAGCTTCTGCTGCTCTTTTTCAATAACCTGGTCTGGCGCTTTGCGTAGAAAGTCATCATCTTTCAGCCTGGCATCAAGCTGAGAAATCCTTGCCTTGATTTCCTGGCCCTCCTTGAGCAGCCGTTGTTCTTCAGCAAGCCGGTCCACCATGTCAGCCAAAGGCAAAACGACCTCGGCCTCTTTCAACACCAAAACGAGAGCTTTGTCTTTGGTGGGTTCCCTCTCCTGGCGACGGAGTATCGTTAGGGGTCGAACTCTGGCCAGTGTTTCTATCATATTTGCTTCGCTGGCAAGGCTTGACAGGAGCTCACCGGTATAAACTTGGGCCTCAATCCATTTGTCCGGCCTTACTCTGTATTGCGCCCGAACGTTACGGATAGCGCGGACAATCTCTATCACAGAATCCATCACCCGCTCTGCTTCCGGAGCAAAGGTGTTAGCGTCAGCGGCAGGATGAGGAGCTATCATTATAGAAGCCGGCACACTCACATCGTTAGCCACGAGCTGGGAGTGAAACACGGGCCTGTCACGTTGCGCTCGCAATAGTCTTTGCCACAGTTCCTCAGTAATAAAAGGCATGAAAGGATGCAAAAGACGCAGTGATTTTTCCAATGTATTGACCAGGTAAGGCAAGGGTGACGGGGTTAATTGGCTACGAAGGCGTATCTTGGCAATTTCAATATACCAATCACAGAACTTCGACCAGACAAAATCGTAAATCTGCTGCTCTGCTTCACCAAATTGGAAACCTTGCATCAGCGCGGTGACATCTTTGATAAGCCGGTTGAGCTGGCTATCAATCCATTGGTCTTCTATTCTCTGCGGTTGTCCCGATGAAATCGGGATTGCCTGGGCTTCCAGCCCTTCAGAATCCAGGCTCTGAAGGATAAACCTGGTGGCATTCCACAACTTGTTGACAAAGTTGCGGCTGGATTCCAATTTACCTTTGCCCAGACTTGTATCATTCCCCGCTGAACTGCCGGTGGTCAGCGCAAAGCGGAGAGCATCGACGCCGTACTTGCCTATGGCATCGGCGGGGTTTATGACGTTTCCTCGCAATTTGCTCATCTTCTCCCCGCTTTCATCCCTGATCAGGCCATGGAGATAGACGGTATGGAAAGGGATCTCGCCGGTGTTTTCCAGCCCCATCATAATCATCCTGGCGACCCAGAAGAAAAGGATGTCGTACCCGGTTTCCATTACCGAGCCGGGATAGAAATAGCGGAGGTCCTCCGTATCATCCGGCCAGCCGAGCGTAGAATGTGTCCACAGTGCCGAACTAAACCAGGTGTCCAGAACATCAGGGTCTTGAATGATCCGGTTCGAATCACAGTGAATACAAGCCGTCGGTTCATCTATCGAGGCAGTGACCTTGCCGCAATCCTGACAATACCATACCGGGATGCGATGTCCCCACCATAGTTGCCGGCTGATGCACCAGTCCCTGATATTCTCCATCCAGTCGAAATATATCTTGGTGAAACGTTCCGGAATTATGGTGATTCTGCCATCCTTAACGGCCTCGATGGCAGCTTTGGCCAAGGGCTGCGTCTGGACGAACCACTGCAAGCTGACTTTGGGTTCAATCATCGTCTGGCAACGGCCACAGTGTCCCACGGAATGGAAGTAGGGCTCGATCTTCTCCAGTAATCCTTTATCCTTCAGGTCGGCTAATACCCTGTCCCGACAGGCAAACCTTTCCAGTCCTTGATACGGACCAGCGTTCTCGTTCATAGTAGCATCGGGGTTCATGATATTTACCAGCGGCAAATTGTGTCGCTGGGCTACGTCGAAGTCCGTGGGGTCATGAGCTGGAGTTATCTTCAATGCTCCCGTGCCGAAAGAAGTATCAACAGCATCATCAGCGATTATGGGGATTTCCTTATCGATAATGGGGAGGATGACGCTCTTGCCCACGAAACTCTTGTAGCGTTCATCTCCGGGATTTGTCGCCACTGCCGTATCGCCGAAGAAAGTCTCCGGTCGGGTAGTAGCGACGGTGACGAAGCCCTCGTTTTGAGTTAGAGGATAGCGAACATAATAAAGTTGTCCCGCAATATCTTTGTGCTCTACCTCCAGGTCGGAGAGGGCAGTTTGGCAGCGGGGACACCAGTTTATCATTCGCTCTCCGCGATAGATTAACCCTTTGTTGTACAAACGTACAAACGTAGTCCGGACCGCTTTGCTCGGGCCTTCATCCAGGGTGAATTTCTCCCTGGTCCAATCACAGGAAGCCCCCAGTGCCTGATGTTGATGTCGTATACGATCCCGGCTCTTATCAGCCCATTTCCAGGTCAACTTTGTGAAATTATCTCTGCCAATCTCTTCCTTAGTCTGCCCTTGCCTGGCCAGTTGTTGCTCCACAACCACCTGCGTAGCGATGCCGGCATGGTCGGTCCCCGGCAGCCATAAGGTGGGGTCCCCTTTCATTCTATGCCAGCGGGCCATGATATCCTCCAGCGTGGCGGTCAAAGCATGCCCTAGATGGAGTTCACCGGTAACATTTGGCGGCGGCATGATAATGACAAAAGGCTTCTTATTCGGGTCTATTCTGGGAGTGAAATAACCCTGCTCCAGCCAGAAATCATACCATTTCTTCTCTATCTTCCCTGGCTCGTAGGCTCTGGGCATTTCTTCATCATGCTGTGTCATTGCGAACATAAACTGATACCAATAGGCCAAAAAACAAGAGCAAATATGGTTACTCCGTCAACCGTATATCCAACATGCCACTGCCTTCTTCGTTTCTGGCTTTCCACTTTGTGCTCCTTTTAGCCAATAACTCTGTTACCCTGTCCAGGACCCTCTCCGCCACTTCTCGTTTCGGCAGTAGGGGCAAGTCATCAATTCTGCCTTCGCGGTCAATTATGGTTACTCGATTGGTGTCAGTGCCAAATCCGCTATCGCTAGCCGTAATATCGTTAGCCACGATAAGGTCGAGTCCCTTTTGCTGGAGCTTCTGCCTGGCATTTTCCACCAGGTCGCTGCTCTCAGCGGCGAAGCCTACTTTAATGAAATTTCCTTTGACACTGCCTAAGATATCCGGGGTGCATTCCAGTTCTAAGGTTAATCCTGCCTTTCCCTTTTTGATCTTCTCTTTAGCTGCTCTTGTCGGACGATAATCAGCTACGGCGGCTGCCATGATCAGAGCGTCAGCCTGGGGAGCTATATTCTGTACTGCTTGATACATTTCCTGAGCCGTGCCGACTTTTGTCACTTCCATGCCTGTACACTCGGGTAACGCAGTAGGTGCGGTAACCAGCGTTACTGCGGCTCCCCGGTCACGCGCCGCCTCAGCCAGGGCATAGCCCATCTTCCCTGAGGAGCGGTTACTGATGTAGCGGACCGGGTCGATAGGCTCTTGCGTACCGCCTGCCGTAACTACTATATGTTTGCCAGCCAGGTCTCCACCACTACCCAGTACCTGATAGACGCTGTTGACAATATCGTTGATATCAGCGAGGCGACCCAGTCCTTCTCTGCCCGACGCTAACCAGCCTGTAGCTGGACCGATAATCACGAAATCGCGAGCTTTGAGCTTAGACAGGTTATCCTGGGTAACTGGATTGTTATACATATTGGTTTCCATGGCCGGCGCTATGAGTACCGGCGCCCTGGTAGCGAGCACCGTGCAACACAGGATGTCGTCAGCAATGCCGGCAGCCAGCTTGGCAATGATATTGGCTGTAGCAGGAGCGATAACTACTATGTCAGCGGATTTCGCCAGGGAGACGTGCTCAATACTGAATTCCGAGGCTAAATCAAACATTTCGGTAACTACCAGTCTGCCCGTAATGGCCCGGAAGGTGACGGGTGATATGAATTGGACGGCTTCCGGCGTCATAACCACATTCACATTCGCTCCTGCCTGGGTCAGCTGGCTGGCAATCTCTGCCGCCTTGTAGGCAGCAATACTCCCTGCTATTCCTAGAACTATGGTCCTGTTGCTAAGCATCACTGCTCCTTGTTCATTTCATAAATGAGACGCAATCCAATTAAGGTTAAATTGGGGTTTATTACGTCCACGGCCGCAACCTGTTCGGCGAAAGGATAAGCCTGGCCCCCGGTAGCCACCACCTTGACCTTGCTTCCCAATTCCTGCTCTATTCGCCGAATCATGCCTTCAATAAGGTCGATGTAACCGAATATTATACCCGACTGCATGGCAGAGATAGTGTTTCTACCGATGACATGCTTGGGACGGATTAGTTCTATCCGGGGCAGCATAGCTGTGCGGGTGAATAATGCTTCACTGGCTATGGCAATTCCCGGGGCAATGGCCCCACCAAGATAATCACCGTCTTTGGAAACAATGTCAAAGGTAGTAGCGGTGCCGAGGTCGATGATTATTAACGGTTTTCCATAGAGATTCTGAGCAGCTACCGCATTGACCACGCGGTCAGGGCCAACCTCACGAGGATTGTCCAGACGGATGCGCATGCCTGTCTTGACACCCGCTTCGACTACCAAGGGTTCAGTATTCAGATATTTCTGACACAGTTCCGTGAATGTGTGCAGCAACGGGGGCACGACACCGCACAATACTACTCCGGCAACCTCAGAGGACAAGCCTTTCCTGCGCTCCATGAGGTTAAGTAACATGACGCCATACTCATCCGGAGTGCGATGAATGCCGGTAGCGAAATTCCAGGTAGCTTCCAGACTATCGCCATCGAATACGCCCAGCTTGATGCTGGTGTTCCCAATATCAATCGCCAATAACATAGGTGCTCAGTTCTATCCCTATCCTCCGGGCTTCGTGGGATGAGTATACCACTACTATCTAATCCGTGCTACCATCGAAGCTTGAGGCCGAAAAGACAGGCAATTAGCTAGCAGTGTGATTGTCGCCACCCTCTCCTTGCAGGTCCTGCAACTTCTTGATCATTGCCCGCCAATGTGTCCCCTGCCAGTAGATGCGATGGCAGGCAGGACATTGGGTGTATTGAGTTTGCGTCTCGGAAACGTGAGGGGGAACCAGATTATGCACTTCTTCTCTACTCCGAGGCAGCAATGGTTCGTTACATTCTAGACAAAGCGAAAAGGGTCTGAAATGATAATCTAACTTCAAAGCTTCCACCACTCTTCTTATTTGACTTTCAGGATCATCATGTTCAATCAGTACGGTCTTGAGTTTGCCATTTGTAACCAGGCGTCTTTTCATGAATTGACTGTCCTTCGTCAAAATCACCCTATCTTCATTAAGAGCCGTGTTGATCATCCTGCCGTCATCTTTCTGCTTGAACAGCACAGTGTCGTAGCCAATCAGCCTTAACCATCGAGCAAGCTTGCCGACGTTGTTGTCTGCAATGAATTTGGTTTCCATAGC
>JAWOCP010000024.1:0-11391 GCA_046483735.1 Dehalococcoidia bacterium | reverse complement strand
AAATAACAGTCAACAGGCTGGATGGGAGGTCTATATCTACAGCGGCCAGCAGCCTACCGGTATCGACGTCCTCGACTGGGCAAGTAAGGTGGCAGCGCTTGGAGCCGGGGAATTATTGCTTACCAGCATGGACGCTGATGGTCATCGAGCGGGATATGACACCGACCTCACCCTCGCTGTGTCCCAGACAGTTAGCATACCGGTTATTGCCAGTGGCGGTGCCGGTATACCCGAGGACCTTTATATGGCGCTGGCGGTAGGCAAGGCAGATGCGGTCTTGGCTGCCAGCATATTCCACTACGCAACATTCTCCATCAACGATATCAAGGAATACCTGGCGAAACGGGGGATTGCCGTGAGGCTCAAGGAGGGGAGACAATGAAGACCTATCTCGTCCCCAGATTCTGCATACAACGGGATCCTGACCGGTGTATCCAGTGCCAGGTATGCGTCAACCAGTGCTCCTTCGACGCCAATTACTATGATGCCGAAGACGACGCAGTGATAAGTCGGGAGGAGAATTGTGTTGGCTGCCACCGCTGTGTTCTTTTCTGTCCAACCCAGGCGCTCACCATCAGCCGAAAGCCTCTGGACTACCGAGACAACTATAACTGGCGCCCCGATATTATCGAAGACATTACCAAACAGGCGGAGACTGGCGGGGTAATCCTTACAGGAATGGGCGATGATAAAGGCCAGCGTATCTACTGGGACCATCTGGTTCTCAATGCCAGTCAAGTAACGAATCCCTCCATTGACCCACTGCGCGAGCCCATGGAACTGGAGACCTATCTGGGGCGAAAGCCAGACCGGGTAGAAATTGACCCGGCTTCTCTTACCGTGAAGACGGAACTGGCTCCTCAGGTCGAGCTAAGAGTCCCGGTAATGTTTTCTGCTATGTCCTACGGCGCGCTAAGTCTCAATGTGCATGAATCTCTGGCCAGAGCAGCTACGGAAATGGGCACGTTGTGGAATACCGGCGAAGGCGGGCTTCACCGCAAGCTGTATAAGTATGGAGACAATACCATTGCCCAGGTGGCTTCGGGGCGATTTGGCGTTCACGCTGAATATCTGGATGTGGCCAAAGTGATTGAAATCAAGATCGGTCAAGGCGCTAAGCCCGGGATTGGCGGACATCTTCCGGGAGAAAAAGTTAGCAGTGAGGTATCGTTGACACGGATGATTCCCCAGGGAACCGATGCTATATCGCCGGCACCACAGCATGATATTTACTCCATTGAAGACCTGGCGCAGCTCGTTTATGCTTTGAAAGAGGCAACGAACTATGCCAAGCCAGTGTCGGTAAAAATCGCTGCGGTCCATAACTCGGCAGCCATCGCCACCGGCATGGTAAGAGCAGGCGCCGACATCATTGTCCTTGATGGACTAAGAGGGTCTACCGGTGCCGCGCCCAAAATCATTCGCGACAACGTTGGCATACCAATTGAGATGGCACTTGCCTCAGTAGATACTCGTTTGAGGCAAGAGGGCATACGCAACCAGGCCTCAATAGTCGTGTCGGGAGGCATAAGGAATAGTGGCGATGTGGCCAAGGCAATTGCTCTGGGGGCTGACGCTGTTAATATTGGGACCGCAGCTCTCATTGCCTTGGGCTGTCATGTCTGCCAGCAGTGTCATACAGGGAAATGCGCCTGGGGCATTTGCACTTCTGACCTTCGACTGACTAAGAGAATCAATCCAGACATTGGTGCCCGCAGGCTGGCTAATCTGCTTCGAGGCTGGAGTATTGAGCTAAAGGACATACTCGGTGGACTGGGAATCAATGCCATTGAAAGCCTGCGTGGTAATCGCTTACACTTGAGGGGAATAGGACTGTCTGACACTGAACTAGATATCTTGGGTGTGAGAATGGCAGGGAGGTGAAAATGGCAAACAATGGAGACTCATTAGTGAAAATAGATGCCAGCGGCATTTACTACCGGGAGCTTAACGCCAGGCTCAGACACTTGGTCTCAGATGGCGTCCAGAGGATAGCGATACATAATGTATATGGACAGAGGTACATCGGTACCGACCTTGATAAGGCAGTGGAGATAGAGATATTTGGCACCCCCGGAAATGACCTTGGTGCACTGATGGACGGACCTCGAATCATCGTACGCGGCAATGCCCAGGACGGCTGCGGGAACACGATGAACAGCGGCGAAATAATTGTACACGGGCACGCTGGTGATATCGTTGGTCTATCGGCCAGAGGAGGGAAGATCTTTCTCCGAGAAGATGTTGGCTATCGAGCAGGCATTCACATGAAAGAATACATGGACAAGAAGCCAGTACTGGTAGTCGGAGGAACTGCCCAGGACTTTCTCGGCGAGTATATGGCCGGGGGCATCCTGATTCTGCTGGGTCTGAATCTAGGCGAAAAGGAACGTCACAAAGCCAAATTTATCGGCACTGGCATGCATGGCGGTATCATCTACATGAGGGGAAGCGTAGAGGATTACCAATTGGGCAAGGAAGTCGGTGTTGCTGAATTGGAGGAGGACGACCATCGTATTCTCCGTCAGTTCGTTGCTGAGTTTGCTGCCCACTTTGATTATGATGCTGAAGAGATATTGTCGCATAAATTTACGAAACTGTTCCCTCGCTGGCTCCGACCTTATGGAAGGTTATATGCATACTGAATACAGGGAGATACATAACCCGAGAAAGAGAAATCCAGTATGGAGAATACCTTTAGTGTGACCGAGATTGTAATCGCTATTGATACCATCTGGGTGCTGGTAGCCGCTTTCCTGGTGTTCTTCATGCAGCTGGGATTTGGTATGCTGGAAGCAGGATTCACCCGGGCCAAGAATACCTGCAACATACTGATGAAGAACTTGCTGGATTTCTGCATTGCTTCCTTGGGCTACTGGGCGGTCGGTTTCGCCTTGATGTATGGGGCGGGCAATGCCTTCATGGGCACCACGTTTTTCTTTCTCAGTGGCATTGGAGAGACGACGCAGGGCGTTCCCACTATGGCCTTCTGGTTCTTCCAATTGACTTTCACCGGGGCGGCAGCTACCATCGTAGCCGGGGCTATGGCGGAAAGAACAAAGTTCCAGACCTATCTTATCTACAGCCTGGTGGTCAGTGCGATTATCTACCCCGTTGCTGGCTACTGGGTGTGGGGGGGCGGCTGGCTGGCGCAGATGGGCTACCTTGATTTCGCCGGCTCTTCTGTAGTCCATAGTGTCGGTGGAATCGCCGGCTTGATCGGTACAATTGCTCTGGGACCCCGTCTGGGTAAGTATAATAGGGACGGCTCAACTAATACCATACCAGGGCATAGTCTACCCTTAGCCATGCTGGGAATGTTTGTGCTCTGGTTCGGCTGGTTTGGCTTCAATCCAGGGAGCACACTTTCGGGAATGCAGTCGGGGCTAATCGCCAGGATTGTGGTTAATACCAATATCGCGGCGGCTACCGGCGCAGTTGTGGCGATGATTATCGCCTGGCTCAAGACCAGAAAGCCCGACATTGGCCTGACCATGAACGGCACTCTGGCGGGGCTGGTGGCCATTACCGCGCCCTGTGCTTTTGTTACGCTGCCAGCTGCATTCATCATCGGCGCTCTAGCTGCCGTGATCGTGGTCTACGGCACTTTCTTACTGGACAAGATAAAGGTTGATGACCCGGTAGGTGCAATACCGGTCCACGCCCTTTGCGGAATTTGGGGGACCCTAGCCGTGGGGCTCTTTCATGAGAGTGCCGGACTTTTGTATGGCGGAGGATGGGCACAGCTCGGCATTCAATCACTGGGTATGATAGCGATAATCGGCTGGGTGGGGGCTACTGCCAGTGTTCTCTTTTTCAGCCTGAAATACACCATAGGATTAAGAGTGAGTGCCGCCGAGGAGACGGCGGGTCTGGACTACGGCGAACATGCGGTAAACGCATATCCCGATTTTAACACGTCATCTTGGGGCTAGATTCACAACAGTTGAAGAAATGAAAAGGATTGAAGGCATAATTCGCCCCGAACGCCTGGGGAATGTAAGGAAGGCCTTGGAAGAACTCGGCTATCCTGGACTCACAGTTACTGAGGTTAAAGGACATGGAAAACTGGAAGGAATAATCCAGCAGTGGCGGGGGCAAGAATACAGGGTGGAGCTACTACCCAAAATAAAAATTGAGATCGTTGTCCTTGATGAGGATGTTGCTAGAACAGTGAACAGTATCGTCCGTACTGCCCGCACCGGTGAGCCAGGTGACGGCAAGATTTTTGTCCTGCCAGTGGAGAGCGCAACGCGGGTCAGGACAGGTGACAAAGATGAAAATGCTATCTAGATAAGTCGTGGAGGTAAACATGAAGACAATAAGTTAGTGTTGAATGGCCGGATTCCGCTACAAATCATATTAACAAAAGGAGAAGACAATGACTGAGAAAAGCAAAGAAGAGGCTAAGGCTCATGTCCTGAAGATGGCCAAGGAGCACGACGTTAAGTTCATCAGGCTATGGTTCACCGACATCCTGGGTATTCTGAAAAACTTTGCCATTACTGTGGAAGAGCTCGAAGGCGCCCTGGAGCAAGGAATGGGCTTTGATGGTTCTTCGATTCAAGGGTTTGCTCGAATCGACGAGAGCGATATGGTGGCCAAGCCTGACCCTGATACCTGGCGGTTGCTACCCTGGCGACCCAGAGATCACAATGCTGTAGCCAGGATGTTCTGTGACATACATAGATCCAAGGGTGACCATTTTGAGGGAGATCCCAGACATGTACTTAGAAGAAACCTGAAGCGAGCAGCTGATATGGGGTACACCTTCAATGTGGGGCCAGAGTTGGAGTATTTCTACTTCCAGGATTGCAAGGGGACACAAGGCTTGGACGAAGGAGGATACTTCGACATGATCCCTCTGGATAGCGCCACCGACCTGAGGCGCGAAACAGTTCTTGCCCTGGAAGATATGGGTATAGCCGTTGAATATTCGCACCACGAAGTCGCTCCCAGCCAACATGAGATAGATATGAGATACACTGACGCGTTAACCATGGCTGATAATGTGATGACCTACCGCCTGGTAGTAAAGCAAATAGCTATACAGCATGGGGTTTACGCCACCTTCATGCCCAAACCCGTCTTTGGCATCAATGGCAGCGGGATGCATGTCCACCAGTCACTTTTCAAGGGTGATACTAACGCCTTCTTTGACAAAAATGATCAGTACTACCTCTCGAAGACGGCCAAGCACTTCATAGCCGGTTTGCTTAAACATGCTCCTGAAATTACCGCAGTTACCAATCAGTGGGTCAATTCCTATAAGCGACTTGTGGCAGGTTACGAAGCGCCGGTATACCTCTCCTGGGCACGCCAGAACCGGTCCGACCTCATCCGGATCCCAGAGTACCGCCCCGGTAGAGAGAAGTCAACTAGGATTGAATTCAGGTCGCCTGACCCTGCCTGCAATCCATATCTGGCCTTCAGCGTAATACTGGCTGCCGGGTTAGAAGGAATTGAAAAAGAATACGAGATTCCTGACCCTGTGGAAGAAAATGTGTACGACATGAGTGACGAGGAAAGGCAGAGGCGCGGGATAGGAACGCTGCCGGCTAGCCTTCTGGAGGCGACACTGCTGGCCGAGAAAAGCGAAGTGGTGCGCAAAGCACTGGGCAACCACGTTTTTGAGGCTTTCATCAAGAACAAGAAAATTGAATGGGACCACTACCGAACCCAGGTCACTGAGTACGAGATGAAGAAATACTTGCCAATACTGTGAAATGAATTTCAAAGGTTCCCAGATATGGTAAGAGAGTTTCAGAAAGCGGCAAACTTAGTATGAAAATCGGTGTTTTGGCCCTGCAGGGAACGTTTATTGAGCATATTAGCGCCATGCAACGAATCGGAGTCGAAGCTCTTCCTATCCGGTTGCCCGATCAACTGGATAACGTGGATGGGCTGGTCATTCCTGGCGGCGAAAGCACATCCATACTTGAGTTGATGAAGTGCTTTGGATTTGTCCAACGCTTGAAGAAACTGGCTCAGAAGGGCTTGCCGATTCTTGGAACGTGCGCGGGGATGGTCTGCCTGGCCAAGAAGGTTGCCAATCATGATATGGAGACACTCGCTGTCATGGACATGACAGTTAAGCGTAACGCCTCCGGCAGGCAGATAAGTAGCTTCGAGTCGCACCTGCCGATTCCGGTGTTAGGGGATAAGCCTTTTCCTGCTGTTTTCATTCGCGCTCCGTTCATTGACGCAGTGGATGCGAAAATGGAGGTCATGGCAAGACTACCCAGTGGAGTTGCCGTCGCCTGTAGGCAGGAAAATCTGATGGCTACTGCTTTTCATCCCGAGCTAACCGATGACTTGAGATTGCACAGCTACTTTGCGAGCATTGTCAGTCGATAATTGTTTGGTGTCCTGTATGGCATTGATAAGCGGACTCGAGCAATACCTGGGACTCGAGGATAGATTCATAGCTTCAGCAACACATTGGAAGGATGGACATAAGAAGGAGTGCTCTTGTATCGGGTTGAAGTCTCGGTAAAGGATGGGTTACGTGACCCGCGTGGAGAAGCTCTGCACAGGGATATTCGCGACCTCGGTATTACAGATGTAACACTGGTTCGAGTCAGTGATGTATATATTCTGGCGGGAACCATGGGCGTAGATGAGGTGCGAAGAATCTGTGAGGAACTCCTGGTGGACCCTGTAGTACAGAAATACTCTTACAACAAAGCTGACGCGGGGTTCGCCTCCCACAGCTCCCATTTTGTCGAGGTTGCGTACAATCCCGGTGTGGTAGACCCCGTGGAGGAGAGCGTTAGAAAGGGAATACGTGATCTCGGCATAACCACAACTGAGTCGGTAAGAACAGCAAAGAGGTATTTGCTATCGGGGACAATCTCGGATGAAGGTTTTCAATCTATTTGTGACAAGCTATTGGTCAATAGTGTTATCCAGCATGTCGTCACCGAGCGTGATGCAATCTCTGCGCCATCCGTGACATACGAATTCTCGCTAAACATAGTCGATTTGCTGGCTGCGGACGACAACGCGCTACTGAAGGTGAGCGAAGACGGGCTGTGGCTGAATTTAAGCGAGATGAAACAGATTCAGAATCACTTCTCCAAACTGGGCCGCAATCCGACCGATGTCGAGCTTGAAACCCTGGCCCAAACGTGGTCTGAGCATTGTGTGCACAAGACCTTTAAGAGCAGAATCAAGCTCGGCCAACTGACTATCGACAATCTGCTCAAAACCACCATCATGAAAGTTACCGACGAACTAAGAAAGCCGTGGTGCCTTTCGGTGTTCAAGGATAACTCGGGTGTCATAGATTTCGATGGCCGTTATGCAGTTTGCTTCAAGGTGGAAACACACAACCATCCATCAGCTTTGGAGCCCTACGGAGGAGCTGCAACAGGCATAGGTGGTGTTGTTCGTGATGTGCTGGGCACAGGCCTGGGAGCAAGGCCTATCATGAATACTGACGTCTTCTGCTTCGGGCCACCGGACTTTCCCTATGAGAGCCTCCCCAGGGGTGTTCTGCATCCTCGACGCATTTTCAGAGGCGTGCGTGCCGGCGTGGCTGACTATGCAAATCGCCTCGGCATCCCTACGCTTAATGGAACCATACTCTTCGATGAACGGTATGTAGGTAACCCGCTGGTTTTCTGCGGAACAGTGGGATTGTTACCCACGACCATGAGTCAAGTGCGCCAGCAGGAACCAGGGGATTTAGTCATTCTCGTGGGCGGTAGAACCGGCCGTGATGGAATTCATGGCGTCACTTTTGCTTCAGCAGAGCTTACCAGAGAGTCTGAGAATATTTCCGCCAGTTCAGTTCAAATAGGGAATCCCATCATGGAGAAGAAACTAATCGATGTCCTTATCAAGGCCAGGGATTTGGGGCTATACCGGCGAATCACCGATTGTGGTGGCGGAGGACTTTCATCAGCAGTGGGAGAAATGGCCGCCAAAACGGGGGCATGTGTCTACTTGGAGCGAGTCCCTCTGAAGTATGCGGGGCTCTCATACAGAGAGATATGGTTGTCTGAAGCACAGGAGCGCATGGTGCTGGCAGTTCCGCCAAGCACAGCCGAGCACTTGCTTGCCCTTTTCCGCAGCCAAGATGTGGAAGCCACGGTGATCGGTGAATTCACTGATAACCGACGTCTCCAGTTATTCTATGAAGGAAATCTGGTTGGCGACCTTGATATGGAATTCCTGCATAACGGTCTACCGCAGATTGAGCGGGAGGCAGTTTGGGAACCCCCGTCTTTTCCCGAGCCAGACTTTTCGCAACCCTCTAACATGCGGGAAGATTTGTTGCGAATTCTGAGTTCATGGAACGTTTGCTCCAAGGAATGGGTGATACGCCAATACGATCATGAGGTACAGGGCGGCAGTGTCCTGAAGCCTCTGGTAGGAGCAGGCAATGACGGTCCCGGCGATGCTGCGATTATCAGGCCTGTCCTCGATTCCGACATGGGTGTCATCATATCCAATGGCATCAATCCCAGGTATGGGGATATCGACCCTTACTGGATGGCCGCTTCCGCCATAGACGAAGCATTGAGGCAGATTGTTGCCGTCGGCGGCACTCTTGGCAAGATAGCGCTGCTTGACAACTTCTGTTGGGGCAACCCGGACAAGCCTGACAGACTGGGTGGCTTGGTGAGAGCGGCACAGGCTTGCTACGACATCGCGATTGCATACGAGACTCCTTTCATCTCCGGCAAGGACAGCCTCTACAATGAGTATGAAACTGAAAATGGTAGTATCTGTATTCCACCAACGCTACTAATATCTGCGGTGTCAGTGTTGTCGAATGTAAACAGAGCGATTTCAATGGACTGCAAGCAAGAAGATGACCTCGTCTATATTGTGGGCACCACATGGAATGAACTTGGCGGTTCACACTACTACAAAATTCATGGCTACATAGGCAGCAATGTGCCCAAGGTGAATCCCGGGAAAGGGAAGCAACTTATGAATGCTCTCAGCGCAGCCATAGAGGAAGGTCTGGTCATGGCTTGCCATGATTGCAGTGAGGGTGGCATTGGGGTAGCGGCTGCAGAGATGGCATTTGCCGCAGGGCTGGGAATGAAAATCTCTCTCAAGCATATCCCGTTGGGCGAACCGATAAGTCGGGACGACATCGTGCTTTTTTCTGAGTCTAACACGCGGTTTTTGGCGGAGGTGAGTCCAGAACACAAGACCAGGTTCGAGAATATGATGACCGGCATCGATTTTGCTGCCATTGGACAGGTCACAGGTAAACAGAGTCTGGAGGTGTACGGCATTTCAGGCGAGAAAGTGCTTTCCGCGCCCCTTGCCGAACTGAAAGAGGCGTGGCAGAAGCCACTCCGCTGGTAGTATGTCAAACCATATGGCCGAAGTGAAGACCTTAATGCTACGCGCCCCGGGAACCAACTGCGACATGGAAACGGCGTTTGCCTTTCAACTGGCTGGTGCAACAGTAGAATTCGCACAGATTAATGAACTCGTACATCGAGAAAAGCAGCTTTCCAGTTACCGGATAATAGTTATACCCGGGGGCTTCACCTACGGCGATGATATTGCAGCCGGGAAAATCATGGCCAATGAGCTGAGGCTGAAATTTGGTGAGGATATCCAGAGGTTTGTCGACGATGGAGGACTTGTCCTGGGGATCTGCAACGGTTTCCAGGTCTTGCTGAAAGCCGGGATCTTACCGAGATGCGGAGACGTAACCCGCCAACCTGTGACCATAGCCGACAATGATTCCGGCAGGTTTGAATGCCGATGGGTCCATCTCCGTGTCAACCAGACGACTCCCTGTGTGTTTACAAGTGGCATCAGCAATATGTGTCTTCCCGTTGCCCATGGAGAGGGCAAGGTGTTTGCTCACGCCAGTGTAGCAGAGAACTTGAATGTAGCGCTCTACTACGCTGATGAAAAAGGAGGAATTTCAGCCGGGTATCCTCATAACCCGAATGGTTCGGTTGGCAATATTGCTGGCATATGTGATGCCTCGGGGCGCGTCTTCGGCCTAATGCCACACCCCGAACGGTTCGTCCGCTGGACACAGCACCCGAGATGGACCAGGGAGCCCGCGAGGGATTGGGGAGACGGCTTCCGGATTTTTGTGAACGCCGTTGAATGGGCAAAGGCCATGTGAGATGTTGATGACAGGACCAGAGACAATGTTAAGTTTTTCGGTCTGCCATGCTATGATAGTCACTAGATTGTCGTAAGCTATCAGGAGTGGTGCGAATGTTACAAGATACCGGCCTGGATACAGAAAGAAAGATTGTATCCATTCTCAGGATCCTAAGCAGGCACTCTGAGCCATTAGGTTCAATCACAATTGCTCGCGACCTTGAGCGCCAGGGAGTTTTTCTGAGCGAGCGAGCGGTTAGATATCACCTCAGAATCATGGATGAGAGGGGCTACACTCAACCATTGGGTCGGGATGGTCGCATGATCACCAGTTTAGGACTCAAGGAGGTTAAGGAAGCACTGGCACCAGAACAACTGGGCCTGATACGTGAGAAGCTCGAAATGCTGGCTTACCAAACCACCTTCGACCCTCGAAAGAGAACTGGCCAGGTACCTATCAACACTTCGCTCATCGATAAAGACAAATTCAAAGCGGCGAAATCAGCTATGAAGGAGTGCTGCAAGGCTGGAATCTGCGTCAGCGATCTGGTGGCCATTGCATCTGAACACGAAACACTCGGTTCGGTAATTGTTCCCAGTGGCAGAATTGGCTTTGCTACAATTTGCAGCGTGGCCCTAAATGGAGTGCTGCTTAAAGCCGGCATCCCCACAGATTACAAGTTTGGAGGCATACTCGAAGTCAGAGACTTCAAGCCCCGGCGGTTCGTGGCCGTAATCGAATACTCTGGCACTTCCTTAGACCCCTCTGAACAATTCATCCGTGCTAAGATGACCAGTGTTAGGGAAGTTATCAAGACAGGTAGTGGCAAGGTCATAGGTGTTTTTCGTACAATTCCCGCACCGGCCAGGAAAGACGTAGAAGATAAGATTGCCATGCTCAAGGAAGCTGGTATCGACGGGGCGTTCGCTATGGGCAATATTAGCGAGCCACTTTGCCAGATTCTCGTCGGGCTGAATCAATTTGGTGTTATACAACTTGGCGGGCTAAATCCATTAGCAGCGGCAGTCGAGTCTGGCGTTGAGATAGAAAACATAGCAGAGAGCGGGCTAATTGATTTTCAGCAGCTTCAACCTATCTCGCAGCTCTAGTTCACACATCTACTCTGTCGCCGCTTCTGTTCTCCGTGCCAGATTGGACCATCAGCCGTGAAGACAAAATGTGTCAGCTGGTGGCTGCTATCATTTGGCCCGGCAATTATCTCATTAAGGCAAAGTGCGCCTCAGTTCAAACACCACCGGGTTCGCCGGGTCAGGACAGGCAACGGTGGTCTTGTT
>JAWOCP010000138.1:0-6538 GCA_046483735.1 Dehalococcoidia bacterium | reverse complement strand
CTTTTAACCAGGCACTGTGAGAAAAGCAGGGCATTGTTCGTATGGCACACGCCGTCGTGCCCATGGATGAAACTCTGGCAGCGGTGGCCGTGGATATTGGAGGCAGGGTCTACACCGTAATCGAGGCAGGCTTCGACGAAGACACCATAGGTGACATGGATGCCGATTTAGCCCGCCATTTCCTGGTCTCTTTTGCCTCCGAAGCCAAAATTAACCTTCACGCCAGAGTGCTCAGTGGCATCAATGACCATCACAAAGCTGAAGCCCTGTTCAAAGCCCTGGGCCGAGCCCTGGACTCAGCCACCCGTATTGACGAGCGCATCGTGGGCAGAGTCCCCAGCACCAAAGAGATTATTGAGAGCTGAAAAGGCGTCTGATTCGGTTTCCGGCCTGTCCAAGAGTACAGCTATACAGCGAGCTCAATTATGTTTAAAATAATACGGAGTTAATATATGCAAAAAGCGTCGAGCAGTGGAGGTGGCAAATGCCGGAACTGAGTTGGGCCAACGTAGCCAACTGGTTCATTGACCATGGCGTCAGCATACTGATTATAGTAGCAGTAGGGGCCTTGCTGTGGTTCGCCCTCAACAAATCTCTCCCGCCCATAATACGCCGTGCCGTAGATGTGACCAAGTACAAGGAAAGCAAGGAGGGGATGGAGAAAAGGACTAACACGCTCCTATACGTCTTCAAAGGGGTGGGGCGGGTATTCATTGTCATAGTCGGTATAATGATGGTCCTGGATGTGGTGGGAGTGCCCATTACGCCGGTTCTGGCCGGGTTCGGCATCGCCGGCATAGCCATCGGCTTCGGCGCCCAGTACCTGATAAGGGACATGATCGCCGGCATCTTTATCATAATGGAAAACCAGTACAGGGTCGGTGACGTAGCCAGAGTTGCCGATATCACCGGTTTGGTGGAGGAAGTACATCTGAGAAAAACGGTGCTCCGTGACCTGGATGGCATAGTCCACCATGTGCCCAATGGCGAGATCAGGGTGGCCAGCAACTTCACCAGGCACTTCGCCAGGGTCAATCTCGATGTCTCGGTAGCATACGACACCGACCTCGACCACGCCATAAGCGTGATAAACCGGGTCGGACAGGAAATCGCGGAGGATGAGAACTGGCGTCAGTTGATCAAGACGCCTCCCCAGGTGCTGAGGGTTAATAAGCTGGGCGACTCTGGGATAGACATCAAAATTGTAGGGGATGTTAAGCCCATGCAGCAATGGGCGGTGATGGGGCAGTTGAGGCTTCGCCTGAAAAAGGCCTTTGACGCCGAGGGCATAGAAATACCCTGGCCCCACACCAAAGTATATTTTGGCAGTCCTTTGCCGGACTCTCCCGAGAAGAAAGACTAGCCGGCGGAAGTTACAGAAGAGGACAGAGACACGCCGAGCATCGCATAATAGCTGCGCAATATTCCTCGCAGGCGACCCTTGGCGCCATTCACAATCACCCAGTCGATGCAATACAACCTGGATGGGCTTGACAAAGCTTACTGGTGCGTTTATAATGAACAATACCTAGTATAGCGATGTAGTTGTTAGGAAGATAAGGGTTTTCACAGAAGCAATGAATACCAGGGGACAATGAACGCAACAGGACTTCCCGAAGGTAATTCGAGAATAACGCTATATGGATAAACCGGACAGGCTGCGTCGCTTGGAGGATCTGGCCCGCGCTATCGCTTATCGTCAAGCGTTGATCAGACACGAATTCTGGCCCCGCACCAAGCTTGAAGAGTTACAGCAACGCCGGCTAGCCAGGCTTCTTGATTGGGCAACTCGCAAGTCCCCCTTCTACCGCGATTTGTGCAGCGCACATCGGATAAGTGAACCCTGCAGTCTGCAGGACTTCCCCATCATGGACAAGAAGGCCTACATGGAGCACTTCGATGAAATCGTCACTGACCCTCGATTGCGCCTCGCTCAGCTACAGGAACATATGGCCAAGGTTTCCGGGGACGAGTATTACCTGGGCGAGTATCGTGTGCTTACCACGGCGGGTAGCTCCGGGCACAAAACGGTGATAGTATTCAATCGAAAGGAATGGAGTACCCAGGAGGCAGCCAGCATGCGCATCGCAAGCATGATGGGAGTGCTTCCTTTCTCAAAGAAACGCCCCAAGATCGTTACCATCGGTTCTCCCAGCCCTCTGCACGATAGTTATCGCCTCCCCCTGAGCATGGATATCGGCCTCTACCGGTATCACGTGCTGCCGGCTACCGCTCCTATCGAAGAGCTGGTCCAGCGGCTAAACCAACTGCAACCCTACATACTTCGAGGGTTTCCATCCATGCTTGGGCTGCTTGTGATAGAACAGCTTCAAGGGCGCCTGCGTATCAGTCCCGCTATTGTGGCCGGTGGTGGCGAACCGCTGACCAAGGAGTTGAGAAGGCAGATCCATGCTGTGTGGCAAAGTTCTGTCTTCGACATCTATGGCACTCAGGAGGGACTCCGCGCCATGGAGTGCAACCTCGACCAGGGGCTGCATATCTTCGAAGACCTGGGGATTGTCGAGGTGGTAGATGAAGACAACCGCCCTGTGCCCGACGGTAGTCTGGGACACAAGATTCTGTTCACCAGTCTCGTTAGCTTCACTCAACCCGTCATCCGCTACGAGATATCTGACATGATGGTACTGGCTCCGGAGCCATGCCCGTGTGGTCAGCCATTCCGGCGTATTCTTGCCATCAACGGCAGGAATGACGACGTTCTTTACCTTGAAGGTCTGTCGGGGAACCAGGTCGCCGTTCATCCTGTCCATTTCTGGAACGTTCTGGAAAGCTTCGAGGACATACGGCAATACCAGGTGGTCCACGAACCCGACGGCCTCTGCCTGCGACTGGTGTTCACGGAAGGGAATGGAGAAATAGCTCGCAGCGTCAAGGAACAACTGGCACAGAAGCTGCATGCCCTGGGCGCCATATGTCCATCCATCCGTGTCGAGCTGGTCACCACGCTGGAGGACCGCTCGCGCAACATGGGAAAGTGGAAGAACATCATCTCTAACGTAAACCAGTCAATACCTGTAGGCGCCAAGCATTAGCGACCCGCTTGACAGGCGTCGCAGCAAGCCAGGTCCGCACATGATGCATAATCAAATGGTGCCAAAAAAGAGAGCCCGAAGAAGTTACATGATATCGCTTTTTTTGAGGGCCATCGTACGCCCCCTGTTACCCATCATACACAGGGTTTACACGATAGCGCTGGGCGTCAAGTCCCCGGGGGAAAGCAGCAGCCTAATCTGCGTTGAGCTAAGACGTCACAAGGGCCAGGCTATGAAGCTGTCGGACGGCTGTGAAGTCAGGCCGGGCGACCTTGTCATCAAACTGCATTTGAACAATGATTGGATCGCCGAGAAACGAGAGTCAAGCGCCGGACTGAAGACGACGGACTTGCCGCGGGGAGTCATCCGCTGCTTCACGGAAGGCTTCCGTCTCCTCGCTGCACAGGTGGCAAATGGCAAGTATGGCGAAGTCGTCGCAGTGTACGGCTGGACTGTCCTTCATACCGGCGCCAGGAGACTGGGATTCCAGGTGATTGACTTGCCGAATACTCTAAGGACGAAGCTGGCCCGGTTCTACATCGGAGGCCTGATGCGGTTCTATCATGTGCGGGGGCCGGAAAGGTATAAGCCCTCTCGTGAATCCTTGAAGATCAAGGCGGTCTGGCTCTCCAAAGCTGAATTACTGCGACTGTACCACTCGTGCTAATCGGCCTGCCTACGAAGGTATAAACGCTTAAGCTCCTTGATGCACATCCTCATCGCCCAGAGCTGGTCTTCTGGCTAACATCATCCGGCGACGTTTGGCGGTTTGCAGAAACCTCAAACCCACCAAACAGGGAAGCCCGATACTGTAAGCAACCAGAACTCCTGGGGCCCCCATGAGCAAAGCCAGTAACCACAGGGGCGCAAACTGGATGATGCCTGCCAGCATTCTGTTGCGAATGACGAAAAAGGGTATGGCGCTGGCCAGAAGCAGAATACCCATCGCCTGCGGCAATAAGGCACATAAGATACCTATGGTCGTTGATTGGCCTATCCCGCCTCGGAAACCAATATAGACAGGCCAATTATGGCCTGCCACCACAGCGAAACCGGCAAGGAGAGCTACAGGTAGCGAAACAAAGGCTTGCGCCACCAGGACTGCTATTGCTCCCTTCGAGGCATCGGCTATGAAAACAGCTACGCCAGCGGCAGGCTTTATTACCCGGTAAGCGTTGCCCGCCCCCACGTTACCATCGCCGAAATTCCTGATGTCTATCCCTTTGGACAGCCGGCCGGCGATATAAGCGGATGGGATAGACCCCAGTAGATAGCTGGACAGAATTAGCACAACTGACACCTGCTATCACCTCAGATACAACTGAACGATTAGCACCCTCACATAATGTAATATAACATAATTGTACCACAAGACTGTCGGTTTCTTTGCTTCACCAATGACACGTAGGCTAAGGCCGGACCTGCCCGCTGCCCAGGACAACCCACTTATAGCTGGCCAGCTCTTTCAGTGCCATGGGACCGCGGGCGTGAAATTTCTGCGTGCTTATGCCTATCTCAGCACCTAGTCCAAACTGGCTTCCGTCGGTGAAACGTGTGCTGGCATTGGCGTAGACACAGGCGGCGTCCACTTCGTTGAGAAAACGCATCGCCGCTGAGTAGTCCTCGGTAACGATGGCTTCGGAGTGCCCCGAGCCGTACTTCTCAATGTGCCCTAAGGCTTCATCCAGCGAGTCGACCACCTTAACGGCGGCGTTTAGCGACAGGTATTCCTTTCCCCAGTCTTCCTCTGTGGCCGGGACTATTCCCTCACCCAAACCCTCTCCCTTGGAGGGAGAGGGAAGGGTGATGGTGGACTTGAGGATAGCCAGGGCCCGCTCGTCACAGTGCATTTCCACCCCGGCTTTGGCCCACTCTCCGGCAATAGCCGGCAGGTAAGCTTGAGCAATCTGATTATGGACCAGGATGCAATCGAGGGCATTGCATACAGTAGGACGCTGGACTTTGGCATTATAGGCGATGGCTACAGCCTTGTTCAGGTCGGCACTCCTGTCCACATAGGTATGGCAAACACCTATGCCACCTGTAATTACAGGCATAGTAGCATTGTCCGAGATAAGCTTTATCAGGCTGGCACCGCCGCGGGGAATTATGAGGTCAATTATTCCCTTCATCTTGAGCATGTGGTTGACCAGGGCCCGTTCTGTGGACTCAATAAGCTGTATGGCCCCATCGGGCACCCCGGCCCGGTCGCAAGCCTCCCGGGCTACCCTGGCCAGGGCGGTGTTGGAATTGATGGTTTCCTTGCCGCCGCGGAGGATGACGGCGTTGCCCGATTTAAGGCACAGGCTTGATATATCTATGGTGACGTTGGGGCGGCTCTCGTATATCGCCCCGATAACTCCCAGTGGGACTCGTTTCTTGCCAATCTGCAAGCCATTGGGCAGAGTCCGCATATCGAACATCTCGCCCACCGGGTCGGGCAGCGCCGCCACTGTCTTCACATCCTGGGCCATGCCTTCCAGGCGGGATGACGACAGCATGAGCCTGTCCAGCAAGGCTTCGTCCATGCCCGAAGCCTTGGCTTCCTCGTAGTCAATCTTGTTGGCAGCCAGGATTTCATCCTGCTTACCGATAAGAGCTTCAGCAATATTGAGCAAAGCCTTGTTCTTAACTTCGGTAGCAAGAAATGCCAGCTTCCTGGAAGCTGCCTTAGCTGCCCTACCCTTTTCTTCCAGTTCTCTTATGGCCGATTCCATAGTTCGTTCTCCTTCTATTTTAGCAGCCATCTCTCATGTCTCCCTTCGTGCCTACACCAGCACCATGTTATTCCTGTGAATTACCTCGTCGCCATGGTCGTAGCCCAGCAGGCCGATGATTTCGTCGGAATGCTTACCTTCGATGACAGCTAAATCAGAAGAGCCATAGTTGGCAATGCCATAGCCAATGCGCTTGCCCTGCTCATCCAGGATATCCACAATATCGCCGCGCTGGAATTTTCCATTCGCTCCTGTAACCCCCGCAGGGAGCAGGCTCTTATTCTGCGTCCTGAGAGCTGAAACAGCGCCTCTGTCAACGGTAATCATTCCCTTGGAAGCCAGCCCGCTGAGCATCCACCGCTTCTTGCTCTCCATTTTGTTCACCTGCGTGGGAAAGAAAGTACCTGTGTCTTCTCCCTGGCTGATCCTCACCAATACGTCGGGTTCTCGCCCATTGGCAATGACCACGTTGACCCCACAGGACGTGGCCAGCCTGGCCGCTTCAATCTTGGTCTTCATGCCGCCGGTTCCCTGGCGGCTGGCCACATTACCGGCCATGCGCTCGATTTCGACATCAATCCTGTCCACCCGGCGAATGAGTTGAGCCTGAGGGTGGTAACGTGGGTCGGCTGTGTGCAAGCCACCGATATCGGTCAGCACCACCAAAAGGTCAGCATCAACCAGGTTAGCTACCATAGCAGAAAGATTATCGTTATCCCCGAATTTCAGCTCCTTAATCTCATCAATGGCTACAACATCATTCTCATT
>JAWOCP010000167.1:0-28933 GCA_046483735.1 Dehalococcoidia bacterium | reverse complement strand
CAAGGGACGCTGCACGCACTGAGACAAATCGAGAACCATGTTGTCTCTGAGGTAATCGAAGCCGAACTCGTTGTTGGTGCCGTAAGTTATGTCGGCCTCGTAAGCCTGGCGGCGAGTGACAGGGCGGAGAAATCTCCACCTCTGGTCCTCCGACTCGTAGTCGGGGTGGTAGATATATGAGGGGGCTGGTTGGCCGCTTGTTTGCTGGGCGTTGATTGACGCCACGGTTACGCCCAGGGCATGGTAGATAGGCCCCATCCAGTGGCAGTCCCGCCGGGCAAGGTAATCATTGACGGTGACCAGATGGCAGCCCCGTCCGGTAAGGGCATTGAGATAGAGGGGCAAGGTGGCTACCAGCGTTTTCCCTTCACCGGTTTTCATCTCGGCTATCTTTCCCTGGTGAAGGACAATGCCTCCCATTAGCTGGACATCAAAATGCCGCTGCCTTATCGTTCGCTTGGCTGCCTCCCTGACGGCAGCATAAGCCTCGGGCAAAATGTCGTCCAGGCCTTCGCCGTCAGCTAGCCGAGCCTTGAATTCATCGGTTTTGGCCCGAAGCTCGGCGTCGCTGAGTTGTTCATATTCAGGTTCCAACCTGTTGATCTCGTCGACCAACGGCTGTAGCCGCTTCAGTTCCCTCTCATTGGAATCAAGCAGACCCTTGAATAATTTAAGCATTCTCAGCCTTCAGTTCTCAGCTAACTGCCGACCACTGACCACTGGCTTGTGATTGCTGATGGCTCGATTATCACTCAAACATTGCGCCCACAGATAAGCCAGTATGAATACGATAGGTATCTTTCTACCCCAGAACTTCGATGAATTCCCCGTCTTTGGATTTTGCCATTGCCCTGGTTGTCTCGGCCATAAACTCGCTGGCATCCAGTATTTCCAAGAGCACAGGCTTCCCTTGTTTAGAAAAATGCACGATTATCGGACCAATCTCCTCAGCATGATCTATCTTCTCTGGTGAAACCTCAATGGTTACTATATCTTCCTCTCTATCATATCTAATCTTCATATCGTTCCCTCCTTGCCGGGCAAAACGTTATGACCTTAATATCATCGTCATGCTGTTCGTATATTAATCTTACCAGATGTGTTTGGCTGACAGACTTATGGGCAATTGAACGGCCTCTTTTGCCTAACACAATCTTTTCCGGCCGTTTGATTATGTCTTCTATTTGCTCTCTAGTTATAGTGAAACCGTGCTCCTTCAAAACCTGGAATTTGAAATCCGCATGCTTAGTGTAAGGAACCTTCACTCTTTCTGTTACTCAAACATTGCGCCCACAGATAAGCCAGTATGAATACGGTGAATCGCTTCGCCAACAAGCGAAGCTATGGACAAGACGGTGATCTTGTCCAGTTTCTTATCACCGTTGACGGGTATGGTATCGCTAACGACTACCTCTTTCACTGGGCTGGTGGCTATTCTCTTGATAGCGGAGCCTGAGAAGACAGGGTGGGTGCAGCAGGCATAAACCTCGGTGACGCCATGTTCCAGAAGAGCATTCACTACCCCAACCAGAGAACCGGCGGTATCAATTTCGTCGTCGACTGTCAAGGCACGCATTCCCTCGACCGCGCCAATTATGTTGAGGGTTTCAGTAGTATCGGCATTCCCCAGGCGTCTCTTTTCAATGATAGCCAGAGAGGCTCCGAGGCTGGCAGCCACATCACGGGCCGCCTTGGAGATACCGATGTCGGTAGCGACCACGACCAGGTTGTCGAGGGCTTTTTCCTTGAAGTATTGGCTCAAGATAGAGCGGGCAGTTAGCTCATCCACTGGTATGGTAAAGAAGCCTTGAATTTGAGGCGCGTGGAGGTCTACAGTGAGCAGCCTGTTGGCTCCGGCGGTGGTAATCAAGTCGGCAACCAGGCGGGCGGTGATGGGGACTCTGGGCTGGTCTTTCTTGTCAGTGCGGCCGTAGCCATAATAGGGAACAACAGCGGTAATTCGCCCTGCCGAAGCTCGTCTGAAGGCATCCAGCATGATAAGCAACTCGACCAGGCTCTTGTTAACAGGGGAGCAAATAGGCTGAATAACAAAAACATCTCGCTGCCTGACATTCTCCAGGATGCGCACAAAAATATTCTCATTGCTGAACTCGAAGACCTCAGCCTCACCCAGGGGTATGCCCAAATAATCACATACAGCCCTTGCTAAGGCGGGGTGGGAAGTGCCGCTGAACACTTTCAATTCATCCATCATTACCTCTTGCCTATCTGTATGGTGACTTGATTATAGCATGAGATAGTCGCTGTTTTCAGGGATGGTTAGCAGAAGTAAACACTAACGAAACTCTAAATCCTAATTCCCAAATCCTGAACAATTGGCCATGGTGCGCCGCGCCACCAATAGAGGTGAAAATGGGGTTGTTTTCTAGGTAAATTCAAAATCCCAAATTCAAGTATCAAGCCTTTTTGAATTTTGGTCATTAGTCCTTCGATATTGTCTAGGATTTCGGATTTGGTACTTAGGATTTTCCTTGATATCCTCTCACCAATTATGAGAGAAATTGTACAAATCTACGCGGAAGACTATGATTCGGGGAAAAGTGTCTCACGCCAGCCCGGGAATAGGAAACTGCCGGCACATGTCTCGGACTTCCTGGCGGACCTGCTCTTGGACATGCTTATCCTCTGAAGAAGACAGCACTTCTGCAATGAGAGATGCAATGCGTTTCATTTCCCCCGGACCGAAACCTCTCGTGGTCGCCGCCGGGGTGCCCAGTCTGATGCCGCTCGTTATCCGCGGTGGCCTAGGGTCAAAGGGAATGCCATTTCTGTTTACCGAGATTCCCGCCGCCTCCAGAGCTTCCTCGGCGTCCTTGCCGCTGATACCCCTGGAAGAGAGGTCGACGAGGACAAGATGATTATCTGTGCCCCCGGAAATAATGCGCATGCCATGTCTTTCAAGTTCGGAAGCCATGACGCGGGCGTTCTCCAGCACTGCCTTCTGGTAACCGACAAATTCAGGTTGCATGGCTTCAAAGAAACACACGGCTTTGGCAGCGATGGTATGCATGGACGGACCGCCCTGCGTCCCGGGGAAAACCGCGGCATCGATGGCTGAAGCCAGCTCGTTGTCGCACAGAATAAAGCCACCCCTGGGTCCCCGCAGGGTCTTCTGTGTGGTAGCCGTACTAACTTGAGCATAGGGCACAGAGGAGGGATGAAGTCCAGCGGCTATTATTCCTGCTATATGAGCTATGTCGGCCAGTAACCTGGCACCTGCCCTGTCAGCAATATGACGAAGCCTCTCGAAATCAATAATACGAGGGTAGCTACTCGCCCCGGCTACTATTAACTTCGGTTTATGCTCCAGAGCCGACCTTTCAATTTGATCGTAGTTAAGCATCTCAGTTTCGGGATCGACGCCGTAAGGGACAAAGTTGTACCATTTTCCAGAGAAATTGACTCCAGAGCCGTGGGTGAGGTGCCCGCCATGGCTGAGACTCATCCCCATAACAGTATCTCCCTGTTCCAGCATAATGAAATAGGCTGCCATGTTAGCTTGGCTGCCACTGTGAGATTGGACATTAGCATGCTTTGCTTTGAATAGTTCTTTAGCTCTTTCAATAGCCAGGCTCTCAATTTCGTCTATGTAAACACAACCGCTATAATAGCGGTGCCGGGGGTATCCTTCAGCGTATTTATCAGTCAGCACCGAGCTTTGGGCCTCAAGCACTGCCCGGCTGGCATGGTTTTCAGAGGCAATAAGATTTATGGTGCTTGCTTGTCTTTCTGCCTCGAGACTGAGGATTTGAGCTACCTTGCTATCGCGTTGTGCCAAGGAAACTGCCTTCGCGGTTTGTCGGATCTGTGCTATAATAATACTCAATATTCCATTGTCGGTCAACAGTCAAGACCCATGAAAGTGGGTTCCAGCAACGCCATTGACAGAACGTGTGTACAGTGATAAATTAGTTTACTTAGCAATTGAAGGGGAAGAGTGCTAAATGGCTGTAAGGGAAAGAAGAGAGACTGTTCTCAGGATGATAGTTGAAGACTATATCACTGGGGCGGTGCCGGTAGCTTCGAAGACTATTGTGGAAAAGTATGGCTTGAAGGTAAGCCCGGCTACTATCCGCAATGATACGGCATACCTGGAACGGGAAGGATATATTATCCACCCTCACCATTCGGCGGGAAGCGTGCCTACTGATAGAGCATACCGCTACTATGTGGAATTGATAGGGGAAAACGTTGAACTTCCTCCCGTTGAGGGGTATTTGACTTACTACATATCCCAGGAGGTGAAAAAGGGGTTGGAACAATGGCTGAAAACGGTGGCAGCCCTTCTGGCACGCCTTGTTCGCAACATGGTGATAATAACCTCGCCCAAAGCGGTTCGCTGTTGCTTCAAGCATCTCGATTTGGTAGCCTTGCAGGATTTCATGGCTCTGTTGATAGTGGTCCTGTATGAAGCGAAGATAAGACGGCAGGTCTTGTCTTTCGATAGGAAGGTTAGCCAGGATGAGCTAACGCAGATGGCTAACAAGCTTACTTCTGCTTATGCCGGGATGACCAGTAGCGAGATACTGGCAAAGAAAGAGGGACTTTCTTCGGAAGAAAGGCAAATATCTGAATGTTTGGCAGAAATGATAGCCGCTGAAGACAAGCTGGAATATGGTGAGCCTTATCTGGAAGGACTGCGTTTGCTGCTGAGTCATCCGGAGTTCGCCAGCAGTCCTAGAGCGCTGAGGATTCTGGAGGTTCTGGAAGGAGAGGACTGGTTGAAGACTATATTCTGTCAGGAATTTAAGAAGGGAGAGATAAAGGTAGTCATTGGCCAGGAAAACCCGGAGCCGGCATTACAGGACTTAAGCCTAATAACCAGCCAGTACGGAGTGCCTGACAAGGCCAGTGGCATCGTAGGAGTGATTGGACCAAAGCGGATGGACTACGCCAGGACTATCTCTTCGCTGAACTACCTCTCAGCATTGCTGAGTGACACAGCAGCTGAATATACTTGAAGGAGGTCTGCAGTTGGTTGAGAGTGACGAGGTAATTGAAGCGGGAATTGAAGAAGTCGAGGATATAGGAACGTTACGGCAAGCTCTGGCTGAGGAGAAGGAAAAGGCAGATAAGTATCTGGCCAATTGGCAAAGAAGCCAGGCGGATTTTGCCAATTATAAACAACGGAGTGAGCAGGAGAGAATGGAGAGCCTTGAGTTTGCTAATAGCGCGCTTGTCAGTAACCTGCTGCCTGTCATAGACGACCTGGAGAGGGCCTTTGCTTCGGTCCCTGCTGAGCTCGATGAATCAAGTTGGACAGAAGGGGTAAGGCTTATTTATAATAAACTCAAGGCAACCCTGGAAGCGCAGGGTTTAACCGAGATTCAGGCCAGGGGAGAGCCCTTTGATCCTCGCCTACACGAGGCTGTAATGCAGCAGGAGGGGGAGGAGGGGAAGGTTATCGAGGAAACACAAAAAGGCTACAAATTCAAAGAAAAGGTGATTCGTCCCAGCCTGGTAATAGTTGGTAAAGGAGAAGAAGAAGGAAAAGAGAGCAAAGAATTCAGAAGGAGAAGTAGAAATGGGAAGAGCGATAGGAATTGATTTAGGTACCACATTAAGTGTGGCGGCGGTGATTGAGGGCGGCGACCCCAAGATCATACCCAGTGCTGAAGGCGGCAATCTTGTTCCTTCAATAGTAGCTGTAAGCAAAAGTGGGGAAAGGTTAGTGGGGGAGTTGGCCAAGCGCCAGGCAATAGTCAATCCTGAGAATACTATATTCAGCATAAAGCGCCTTATCGGGCGTAAATTTAAGGACGCCATCGTGCAAAACGATATAAAGCGCCTGCCATATAAGATTGCCGAGGCGTCCAATGGCGATTGCCGGGTGGTAATGGGAGGTAAGGAGTATAGCCCTCAGGAAATATCGGCCATGATATTGCAGAAGTTAAGGACTGACGCCGAGGCCTATCTTGGTGAGCAGGTCACCGACGCTGTAATCACGGTGCCTGCCTACTTTAACGATAGCCAGAGAAATGCCACTAAAGATGCCGGTACCATAGCAGGTCTCAACGTCTTGCGAATTATTAACGAACCTACAGCGTCGTCACTGGCTTACGGAATGGACAAGACACAGGACCAAACCATTGCGGTCTATGACCTCGGTGGCGGGACGTTCGACATTTCCGTCCTGGACATAGGTGAAGGGACTTTCCAGGTTAAGTCAACCAATGGCGATACTCACCTCGGGGGGGATGATATAGACCAGAGGGTTATGGATTGGGTCTGTGATGAATTTAAGAAGGAGCAGGGCATCGACCTGAAGCAGGACAAGATGGCATTGCAGAGGTTGAAGGACGCTGCGGAAAAGGCGAAGAAGGAACTATCTACAGTAGCCCAAACCGAAATAAGCCTTCCCTTCATTACTGCTGATGCCAGCGGCCCCAAGCATCTTACCATGACATTAAGTCGAGCCAAGCTGGAACAACTGTCAGCCGATCTGCTAGAGAGGACCATCAAGCCTTGTGAGCAGGCCCTAAAAGATGCCAAGCTCACGGCAAGCCAGATCGACAACGTGATTCTTGTCGGTGGGCAGACCAGGATGCCCAAAGTCCAGGAGATGCTGAAGCAATTCTTCGGCCGGGAGCCTGTCAAGGGGGTCAACCCCGATGAGGCAGTGGCTTTGGGTGCCGCTATTCAGGCCGGGGTGCTTAAGGGTGAGGTCGGAGAAGTCCTGCTTCTCGATGTCACTCCACTTACGCTGGGCATAGAAACGCTGGGAGGGGTAGCGACACCGCTTATACCCCGCAACACCACCATACCCACTTCAAAGAGCCAGATTTTCAGCACGGCCAGCGACAGTCAACCAAGTGTGGAAATACACGTTCTTCAAGGAGAACGTCCTATGGCTGCTGATAACCGCACGCTGGGACGTTTCATGCTTGATGGCATCCTGCCGGCGCCGCGAGGCGTGCCCCAGATTGAAGTGACATTCGACATAGACGCCAATGGTATCCTTAATGTTAGCGCTCGGGACAAAGGTACGGGCAAGGAACAGAAGATCACTATTACTGCCTCCAGCGGCTTGAGCAAAGAGGAAGTGGAGAAGATGAGCCGGGAAGCTGAGCAACATGCTGCTGAGGATGCTAAGCGCAAAGAGGAAGTGGAGGTGCGCAATTCTGCTGACAGCCTGGCTTACACTGCGGAAAAAACCCTCCGTGACCACAAAGATAAGATACCCGCCGATGTGAAACAGGAAATAGATGCCAAGATAGCCGGTGTGAAGTCAGCCCTTCAAGGGCAGGATGTAGATGCCATTCGCAATGCTATGCAAGAGCTATCGCAGGCTATGCAGAAGGCTGGAGAATCAATCTACCAACAACCAGGGCAGCCGCCACCCGGCGAGCAGGGCACTGGTGAACAGGGGCCTGGTGGAGGAGAAGAAGGTACAGTGGAAGGGGAGTTCCGCGAGGTATAACCAATCGCGACGAAGTCGGAATTAGCGCCTAATTTCTGAGAAATTAGGTATCCGCAGTCGCATTTCTCCCAAGGAGCGTGATAGCAATGTTGGAACTGGAACAATTTGTGATAACTGCCAGCAGGATTTGGCAAAAGGCGCTGGAAGAAAACCGGTTGACTCATAACCCCACTGACGCAAAACTGAGACAGCTTGTGGAAAAGGAGCCGGGGGTTACGAAAACGATGTACGGAAACTTCGTCGCTCGAAGTGAGCCTACTTCCAGGTCAGCAATGTTCACCAAAAACAGTGTTGACCATCCCTTTGGCGAGGATGAACTAAAGCTGTTAGCTCAGTGTGAAAATGTTTTGGGCAAGGAAAGACTGATTTCCGTTGACAGGGTTGTGGGCAATGAAAATAGCAACACAACAGTCAGGTTAATCGTCCCGGAGCGTTTTGCCCATGTTGCCCACGGAGGTAAGAACCTTTTCATACCGCCAAGGGGAGAAGTCAAAAAGCCAACCTACCACATCGTATTCTTCGCCGACGAGGCTTTTGAAACTAACCAGTCAAAGCCGCTCCCTGAGAAAGATATCACAATCAGACTGGCTATGCTGGATGACGGAAGGTTCGTCAAGATAATCAGGAATGGGAACTACATAGGCGAATATAAGAAGGGGGTTTTCGCCGCCGAGGATTGGGTGGCTAAGACGAGAAGAGGCGGCATCTTCCTACATGCCGGCTGTAGAGAAGACCATCTGCAATCAGTGCACGGGGACTATCAGGTGGCGAGGACGTTACTCACGGCATTGAGTGCCAATGGGAAAACAACTACAACCTGTAGAATCCTGGCCAGGAAAGGGAAGGAGAAGTCCTGGCTTATTCAAGACGATGGCGGGACTCTCATGCCTGACGGCACTTTTCATGGCTTTGAAGCAGGGGGAATATTTGTAAAGACAGAGAACGTGAACCCCGGAGAGCAAACGGAAATATTCTACGGACTGCTAAAACCAGATACTGTCTGCGAAAATGTTCACGTAGCCGAAGACGGAGATTTTGACTTTTACAATTTCGAGAGAACGTCCAATGGCAGAGCAGTGGTACTGAGAAGAGATTTCATGCATGCCAGTCCCTATATCGATGTGGAAAGGGTCGACAATCTGGTGCTCATCACCAGGGGACCACTGATTCCGGCAGTATCAAAAATCACCCGAGAGCAAGCGGTGGCCTTGATGGTGCTGGGACAGGCAATGGAATCCTCGGCTGGTGACCCAACAATGGCAGGGAAAATCAGAAGCGAGTTCTTCTATGATCCATTTGTTGCCGGGAACCTGGCCGAGCATGCTAATATATTTTATGAGATAATAAGAAGTATTCCCCACCTAAATTACTATTTGATAAATACTGGGGGCATAGGGGAGGGTGAACATTACAGAGACATAAAGCTGGAATTCACCATGGCCATACTCGATTCTTTGCTGAGAGGAGGTCTAGAGGACTGGGTAGATTCGCCGACGGGCTTTAAGGTGCCCAAAGCGATAAGATATGTAGATGATATCTACTTGCATCCTGAGAAACTTTACTCCAGGACTGAATTTGAAGAAAGGCAAGGGGAACTTAACAGGATCAGATATGAATCCGTGAGAGAACTCGGGGAGTCTTTACATCCTGACATAAGGGAAGTTTTTGCCAGGCTCGACTTTGTATAGCATAAGTGTGAGCCTAACGCAGTTCGTGTGGAGTTCCGGCCTGGAATAGCCATCCCGGTGAAGTCGGGATAAGGAGGGCAAGAAGTGGCTGAATATACTGAACTTTATGAAAGGTTAAAGAAGGAAAGAGCGGAGCTGTTAGAAAAGCTAGAACAAATGAGAGTTCGCGGCCAACCATCGGCAGAGCGGAGAGAAGGAAGCCCGTTCGGCAAGAGAGAAGAAGGAGCCGACGAAGCCTCCGAACTGGAGAAAAGACTGGGCATGGAACAGAGGCTGGTCGAGTCCCTTAATGCTGTAGAGCATGCCTTGCAGAAATACGAAGCGGGTACTTATGGATTGTGCGATTGCTGTGGGCAAGCTATAGAACAGGCTCGCCTTGAAGCTATACCTCAAGCAAGCTTATGTATGAGCTGTAAGGCAAGTCGGGTCAAGGATGCAAGAGGAGAATGGGTCCCCAAGTAAATCCGGGGGCACCAAATAACAGATTTTGTGGATGAAGATAAACCAAAGGTTACTCGAGGCATACGGAGAGGAAAATTCAGGTTGCTCTTGATTGTCGCTGCTCTGGTGGTCGCTCTTGACCAGCTGAGTAAGCTATGGGTCAGAGCTAATTCGCCTCAAATAGAGTTGTTGCCGGGTTTTCTTGATTTAGTTCTCGTTAGAAATGATGGCGCGATTTTCGGTTTGCTTTCCAGCCAAACCGAGCTTCTCATCGCTCTCGGCATAGTCGGTTTGCTACTTATCCTGGGGTTTCTTCATTACTTCCCCCCAGCTACCACCCTGGGTACGCTGTCCTTCGCTCTGATTCTGGGCGGTCAGGTGGGCAATCTGGTAGACCGCATCCATCTTGGCCACGTAATCGATTTCATCAGAATCTACGTACAAGAGCTCTTCTCCTGGCCTGCCTTCAACATCGCTGATGCAGCTATAACGGTGGGCATTGTTACTCTCATCTATTCCTTTCATAAGTCGGGCGTATTTACCAAAGTATATGAACAGAACCACAGGCCTCAAGACTAAGACATTTCAATTCAATTCACCCGTTCCCAACATCCGCCTTGACAACCATCTGACCCGGGTTCTACCGCAATTCTCTCGCGCTTATTTACAGAAATTAATTGTGCAAGGTTATATTCTAGTCAACGGGCAGAAGGCAAAGTCGAGCCAGAGATTAAGTAGAACAGACAGAGTAACCGTCGAGCTTCCTCCCTTGCCGGCCCATCCTTTGGCTGAACCAATCCCTTTAGCCATCGTCTATGAAGATAATGACGTATTGGTCATAGACAAACCTGCGGGATTGACAGTTCACCCTGCACCCGGGCATCCCAGCCGTACTCTGGTCAATGCCGTCTTAGCTCATTGTCCCGGCCTGGCTATGAACAACGACCTGATGCGCCCGGGCATTGTTCACAGACTGGACAAAGATACATCGGGGCTCATAGTCATCGCCAAGAATGACTTTTCCCGGGAGTATTTGGTGGCACAATTTAAAAGCCGCGCTGTGACCAAAGGATACCTCGTCCTTGTCAGAGGGAGGTTGTCGCCGGAACAGGGCATAGTTGAAGCACCCATCGGGCGAGACCCTCATAACAGGCGGAGAATGGCAATAGTAGAAGAAGGAAAAGAGGCCAGCACGCAATATCGGGTCCGCAAATACCTGGATGGTTACACATTGGTCGAAGTCACCCCTGTAACAGGGCGCACACACCAAATCAGGGTACACCTATCGGCTATCGGTTTTCCGGTGGTCGGCGACCCCGTCTATGGAATAAGATGGCCCCATCTTGACAGGCAATTTGTCCATGCCTATCGCCTCGGCTTTCGTCTACCATCAACCGAGCAGTACCAGGAATTCACCTCGCCCTTGCCTCCGGACCTTGAACAGGCTTTAGAATACTTTTGCAGATAGTGAGCGACCCTTTGAGGCGCAGGTTTTTCGAATTGCTACTCGGACAAAAGAGCACATTGTCTTGCAGGGAGAAGTCTTCTCTGCTATGATTGGGGAGTTAAGATGGACAAGCTAGAATTGAAGGTTGCCAATCGAGATACTCTGGGCAAAAGGGTCAAGCACTTGCGCCGCCAGGGAATCACCCCGCTGCATGTTTTCGGGCATGGTATCGAGTCTCTAGCACTACAATGCAGGACTGATGAGATGGAGCGAGTTTTGTCTCGAGCTGGTCACACAGGGCTTATTAGCCTCAAGCTCGATAACGAGAAGAAGCCGAGGACTGTCGTTGTGCGCGAATTCAACAGGGACTGGCGGAAAGGGCAATTGCGCCATGTGGACTTATACCAGGTAAGAATGGACGAAAAGATGAGGCTGGAAATCCCGGTTGTCCCAGTTGGGGAAGCGCCAGCTTTGAAGTCCAAAGACAACATGCTGGAGCACGAGATCGACACTTTGACTGTCGAGTGTTTGCCCGGAAGAATCCCCACCGACATAGAAGTGGACATCAGTTCCCTCGTTGAGGCAGGGCAAGCGATAAGAGTCAAGGATGTTGTCCTCAGCGAAGGGGTTACTGTTCTTAATGACCCGGAGCTGGTTGTGTTGAAAATCAGCGCGCGACTTGCGGCAAGAGTAGAAGAAGAGGCGGCGGAGGCAGCAGAAGCGGCGAAAGAAGTGATTGAAGCTCCCGAAGAGGCTGCGCCGGATAAAGAAAAATCAGAGGAAACATAACCGTCTCACTCACCTGGCAATTGCTTCTATTCTGTACGAATACACCGAATTTGACGCGCTGGCAAGTCTTTGTTATAATGCCTGCGGTTAAACGTTAGCTCTCTCCGAGCTGCTTTGCCTAAAGAGAATCCATGGCAAGCAGTCGGTGGGCTGAAAAGCCTCGAGGGCACAGATAGAAATGTCTGTGCCTCCCGTGCTAGGAAAGGAGGGAATATGAAGCTTGGTTTTGGGACAGCACCGTTTCTATGACGGTGCTTTTTTGTTCCTGCTCGTTGCCCCTTTCGAACCACGTCATAATCTCACTGATTCCTTGAGGAAAACGCGTAGTAACTGGAGAGGTAAGTATGAAGAAAGTAAGCATGAAGACGAAGGTGCTTGTCCTGGCTGTCATAGCAGTTGCCGTGATCGTTAGTATCATTTTGACCACATCTACTCCTACGACACTGATGGTAGCAACCACTACCAGTCTTTACGACACCGGCCTGTGGGACGACCTGGCGCCGATATTCGAGGAGAAACACGGGGTGAAGCTCCATGTTTCCTATGCCGGCACCGGCATAGCCCTTGAATACGGCAAGAGGGGAGATGTGGATGCTGTCGCCATTCACGACAAGGCTCGTGAAGAACAGTTCGTTGCCGACGGCTATGGTGTGGAACGGGTCCCTTTTGCCTATAACTACTTTCTTATCGTAGGTCCGCCGGACGACCCTGCTGGTCTGAGAGGACTTAGCCCCGAGGATGCCTTCAAGAAGTTGATGGAGGTCGGCGGTGGGGAATTCGTTTCCCGGGGGGATGATTCCGGAACCCACGCCCGGGAGAAGGCTATCTGGCAAGCAGCGGGCTTTGACTATGAGTCCGTTCAACAAGCCGGCACCTGGTACATAGAGGCTGGACGAGGAATGGGGCCGACCCTGCTGATGGCCAGTGAGAAAGGCGCCTATACTCTGACAGACAATGGCACTTTCCTGGCCTACGAGGGTGACTTGTCCCTGGAGCCCATAGTGGAGACAGGGGCGATGCTGCTCAACGTTTACTCTATCATTGCCGTAAGCCCCGACAGGTATCCCGAGACCAAGCTGGACATGGCAAACAATCTGGTAGCTTTTCTCGTCTCGCCTGAGATACAGGAGCTTATTGGCAATTACGGAGTCGAGGAGTATGGCATGCCGCTGTTTATGCCCTGTGCCGGCGGCGAACCCGAAGAATAGCAAATATGAAAACTATCTGTAGGGGCAAGTACCGAGCCTGTACACCGATTGGATCGTAGTATGCAAAGGTAGGTGAGAGTAGTTGGCTGAAATATGGCATGGCCTTACCAGGGCCATAGAACTCATAATCTCCTTCGACCCCGAGGTCATGGGGATAGCCGGAAGGACGTTGAGGATTGCGGTGACCTCTTGTCTTCTGGCCTCTCTCATCAGCCTGCCGTTGGGGAGTTTGATATACTTCCGTCGGTTCCGTGGCAAAAGGGTCTTGATAAATATCATCCAGACGCTGTTCAGCATGCCCACTGTTATCGTTGGCCTGTTTGTTTTCGTCCTCTTTTCGCGGGCCGGGCCTTTTGGTGAGCTTGGCATACTTTTCACTCCCACTGTCATGGTGATCGGCCAGATGATACTCATTACCCCTATACTGCTTGGCTTAACCATCTCGGCTCTGAGCGGAGTAAGTAAAGAAATTGCGGAAACAGCTACCTCGCTTGGCGCCAGCGGCCTTCAACTAGCGCTCCTTATGCTGAGAGAAGCCAGATATGCCGTTCTGGCGGCACTCATACTGGGCTTCGGCAGGGCCATATCGGAACTCGGAATTGCCATGATGGTCGGTGGCAATATAAGGGGCTTCACCAGAGTGATGACGACAGCGATATCGCTGGCGACAACCAGAGGCGAACTGGAGCTGGCCCTGGCGCTGGGCATAATTCTTCTGTTCCTGGCGCTTATCATTAACATTGCGTTGAACAGGCTACAGCAGAGGAGACAACTATGAACCCGTTATCTTCCATAATCGAAGTGGCTGGCCTGACCCATAGCTATGGTGGGAAGGAGATACTGAAAGCCCTGAACTTTAGTATTACCAGGGGCGAGGTTTTTGCCCTGATTGGCCCCACCGGAGCGGGCAAAACGACGCTTCTGCGTATTATGGACCTGTTGGAAGTTCCCGGCTCAGGGGAAATCTATTTTGACGGCCGGTGCGTCCCACGGTCAGGGAAACGAAGACTGGAGGTGCGGCGGCGGATGTCATTCATACACCAGAAACCTCAGGTCTTCAATTCGAGCGTCTATGACAACGTTGCCTGTGGCCTGAGATGGCGGGGTGAGGAAAAGGGCAGGATTGTTGAGAAAGTTGACCGTGTTCTGCAAACGGTTGGGTTGCAGGGCTGTGAGAATAGAAACGCCCGGACGCTTTCCGGTGGGGAAGCGCAGAGAGTGGCCCTGGCCAGGGCTCTGGTGGTCGAACCTGAGGTACTGCTGTTAGATGAGCCGACAGCGAACCTTGACCCTGTTTCTACAGGAAGAATCGAGGAGTTAATCTCACATGTTGCCAGGCAACGTAACACGACCATGATAATGGCCACGCACGACATGTCCCAAGGGCAACAGCTTGCTGACAGGATAGGGGTCCTTCTTGATGGCAGGCTTGTCCAGACAGGCACTGCTGTCGACATATTCCGTTCGCCCCAAAACGCAGAGGTGGCCCATTTTGTCGGTATGGAGAACATTCTGGAAGGCGTAATAACTACAAGCAACGAAGGGATAGCCACGGTAAACATAGGTGACGGGCCCGATGGAGTCGGGATACAGACAGTTTCCAGCTATCCGGTTGGAAAAGAAGTATATGCCTGCATCAGGCCTGAAGATGTCACATTACTGATAGCTGATATCCGTCAGCAGACAGCTGTCAGGAGTTCGGCCAGAAACTCTTTTCAGGCCAAGGTGACCCGAGTGACCTCTCTGGGACCGCTCAGCCGTGTGGAGATGAACTGCGGCTTCCGTCTGGTAGCTTTGGTCACCAGAATATCGGCAGAGGAGTTGAATCTACAAGCGGGCGAGGAAGTCTATGCCACTTTCAAGGCTACCGGAGTGCATATTATGGAAAGGAGATAAGTCAATGACTGGAATTATTGATTCTTTCGGACGGAGCATAAATTACCTCCGGATCTCAGTGACCGACCGCTGCAACCTGCGCTGTATCTATTGCATGCCACCTGAAGGTGTTCCCCGCATGTCGCATAGCGATATTCTCTCCTACGAGGAGATTGAAACTGTTGCCCGAGCAGCAGCAGAACTGGGAATCAACAGGATAAGGCTCACCGGTGGCGAGCCCCTGGTCAGGGCCGGGTTGCCCCGGCTCGTCCAGATGCTCTCGCAGATAGAGGGCATTCAAGATTTGTCTTTGACGACAAACGGGACGTTTCTCAAGGAATATGCCCAGGAACTCAAGCAAGCGGGCCTGTCCAGAGTTAATGTTAGCCTGGACACGGTCAATCCCGATAAGTTTCGCTACATAACGCGTCTTGGCGAATTGGAAGATGTTCTGGAGGGGATTGAGGCAGCGAGAAAGGTCGGCTTCAATCCGGTTAAGATAAACACAGTGATTATGCGGGGCGTAAACGATGACGAGATACTGGACTTCGCCAGGATGACCTATGAAGAAGGATGCCATGTCCGATTCATCGAGCTTATGCCCTTTAAGGATACCGCGGAGTTTGTTCCTGCTGATGAATTGCGACAGCATATCGGTTCGCTGGGCAAGCTCGAGCCCTGTCCCGATTTCGCGGGGATAAATGGCAACGGACCTGCTACTTACTACCGTTTGGCGGGAGCCGGGGGGACTATAGGCTTCATTACTCCCCTCAGCGAGCCGTCCTTTTGCTCCCGGTGTAACCGCCTGCGAATCAGCCCTGACGGCAATCTACGTCCCTGCCTTCTGGCCGAAGATAAGATTGACCTCAAGACGCCGCTACGCGATAATGTCCCGCTGGAGGAGATGAAAGGCCTGATTCTAAAGGCAATTGCTTGTAAACCCCGGCGTCATCATCTGGCGGGAGGCGCCGATGCCATCGGGGTGGGACTGGTAGGTCGAAAAATGTCGCAGATTGGAGGTTGAGAATGGAACAAGGACAAATTCGCATGATAGACGTTACCCGGAAGAAAGAAACGGAACGTCAGGCAGTGGCCAGAGGCAGGGTGCAGATGAAGCCTGCAACCTTAGAGCTTGTCCGTAAAGGAGGACTGGAAAAAGGAGACGTCTTAGCTGTGGCCAGAACGGCCGGGATCATGGCCGCAAAAGAAACTCACCGCCTCATACCTCTCTGTCACCCACTCCATCTCACCAAAGTTGCAGTTGAATTTCGTCTGCCTGAAAGTGGCTCCGACTTCGTCGGGGTTGAGATTACCGCCAGCGCTAAGGGTATAGGCAAGACAGGATTTGAAATGGAAGCGCTGGTAGCGGTATCTGTAAGTGCTCTGACCATTTATGACATGTGCAAAGCGGTGGATAAGGGTATGGCCATTGGAGAGATTCGTCTTGTAAGGAAGAGTGGAGGTAGAAGCGGGCTCTACATCGCAACGTAGGTCATTTAGATTTTTTCAACCAGGTGTCAATGGAGATAGCCGCCCGTCGAGCGGCTCCCATGGCGCTGATAACAGTGGCTGCCCCGGTAGCCATATCTCCTCCACACCAGACTCGCTCCTTGCTGGTACTGCCGGTGGCCTCGTCAGTCAGTATAGTACCCCATTTGGTGAGTTCAAGCCCCCTGGTGGTCGAGGGGACTATCGGATTCGGCCTTGTGCCCAGAGCGGGAATGGCAGTATCTATCTCCATAATGAACTCGGAATCCGGCTTTCGAACTGGGCGTGGCCGGCCGCTGGCATCGGGCTCACCTAACTCCATTTCGTATAACTCCACCGCTCTGATTACACCTCGCTCATCGCCAAGAAACCTGCTGGGATTGGTCAGAAGCTTGAAGATGACTCCCTCCTCTTCTGCATTCTCCCTCTCTTCAAGCCTGGCCGGCATCTCTGCCCGGGAGCGTCGATAGATAATGTACACTTCTGCGGCTCCGAGCCTGAGTGCACACCTGGAGGCATCCATGGCTACGTTTCCAGCGCCGAATACTGCCACCCGTTTCCCCACTTGTATTGGAGTATCATACTGGGGGAAGAGGTATGCTTTCATCAGGTTCGTTCGAGTAAGAAATTCGTTAGCAGAATAAATGCCGGTCAGGTTCTCCCCGGGTATATCCAGGAACATCGGCGCCCCGGCCCCGGGAGCTAGGAAGGCGGCATGAAAGCCATCTTCCAGAAGCTCATCTACCGTAGCTATTTTGCCGATGACATGGTTGAGTTTGATTTCCACGCCCAGCGATTTGACATAATCAACTTCACCCTGGACGATGGTCTTCGGTAGTCTGAATTCGGGGATGCCATACATCAGCACTCCGCCAGCAACGTGAAGCGCTTCAAAAATGACAACTTCATATCCCAGCTTGGCCAGGTCAGCGGCACAGGTTAATCCTGCCGGACCGGAGCCGACAACGGCCACCCTCTTCCCATTACAGTTCACCCTCTCCTCTCCCCGTTTGACAGCTTCCGGGTGGGCTCTTTCCCAGTCGGCTACGTACCGCTCCAGCCTACCGATAGCAATAGGAGCATCCTTCTTGGCCAAGTTGCAGGTCAGCTCGCATTGTGTTTCCTGCGGGCAGACGCGACCGCAAATGCCGGGCAGGCTGTTCTTGTTCTTGAGTATTCTTACTGCCTCAGGCATGGCACCTGCTTGTATGGCCTTTATGAATTCGGGGATGTCTACGTTAACCGGGCAGCCCTCCTTGCAGCCGGGTTTCTTGCAGTCGATGCAGCGACTGGCTTCCTCCAATGCCTGCTCCTCTGTATATCCCAGAGCTACTTCACTGAAATTTGCTTTTCTAGCCTCGGGGGCTTGTTTCGGTATCGGCACCCGGTTCAGATTCAGTTTTGGTTTATCCGTCATTTTCACACCGCAGAGACTCGGTTGGACAGCTCGGATAATTCTGCAATTCGACGCAAGTTATCAAGCTGCCACAGGTCAAATGCCAGTGCCTCCTCTCTCAGATAAGCTCGTTTCCGCTTAATGAGAAGCTCCCAGCCCACTGCATGGCCTTCGAATTCGGGGCCATCAACGCAGGTGAATTTCGTTTCGTCGCCTACAGAAACCCGGCAGCAGCCACACATGCCTGTCCCATCAACCATTATCGGTGTCAGTGCGACAATGGTCTTGACCCCAAACGGCTTGGTCGCCTTGGAGCATTCCATCATCATGAATACACGCCCAAAGGCGAAGATCCTGTCGGCCTTGTTCCCAGCTGCCAAGTATTCCGTGATGAACTCGCTGGCCAGCCTGTGTTTCCCGCGACTCCCGTCTCCCAGGACAACAAAGGTTTCATCGCTTATGCTCTTCAGTCTATCCTCCCAGAATAGGAAGGTCTCGTCTTTTGCCTCCATGACTGAAACTACCTTGTTGCCTTTCTCTTTGAGGGCCTTTATCAGGGGTATCATGGGGCCGACGCCAAATGTGCTGCAGACACACAGGGTGTTACCATGGGATTCGATTTCGCTGGGTTTGCCCAGGGGTCCCACTACATCCATAACACAGTCGCCCTCTCCAAGAGCAGAGAGTTTCATGGTGCTTCTGCCCATGATAAGGAAGAGGACTTCGAGTGTCCCTTCGCTCTTATCCCAACCGGCCAGCGACAAAGGAAACCTCTCCCCAACCTCGTCCACCCGCAGTATTACGAACTGCCCCGGTTGAGCTTTTCGGGCAATTTCGGGAGCTTCTAACTGAAGATAAATTGTGTTGGGGACAAGGACCTCTCTTTTCACTATCTTATACATTTCGGCCTCCAGAAATCTGGTTTATGACCCTGAGATTTTGAATTACACCTATTCTAAAGCACCGGCCACAAGATTCGCTAAGTCCATCACCTCAATGTTTATGTCAGGGCCCTTTTCCTCGCCTCTGTTGTTCATGGCGCATTCAAAGTGTATCTGACACTTCGGACAGGTAGTCACCAGTATTTCTGCGCCACTGGCTTCTGCTTCGAGTAATCGCTCGACTCTCATCTCGTGAGAATACAAATCGCAGTTGGTGAAAGCGCTCGTCCCGCAGCAGAGAGCACATTCCCTGTTCTTTTCCATCTCAACTAACTCTATCCCGGGAATGGCCTCAAGCACTTTCCTCGGCGAATCATAGATGCCCAGATGTCTACCCAGTCGGCAGGGGTCTTGATAAGTTACCTTTTTCTTGAACTCCTTAAATCTCAGTTCTCCTGCTTCTATCTTCTCGGCCATAAGCTCAGAGATATGCTGCAACTCACAACCCAGATCAAACCCGTGCTCAGGATAGTCCAGCTTCAGCGTCCGATAACCCTCAGGACACGAGAATACGATTTTCTTCACTCCGGCTTCTTTGATTAACTTTGTATTGTGTTCGGCTAATCTCTGGAAGGTCTCTGTATCCCCGGTCCACAGCGCATCGTGTCCGCAGCATTTCTCGTCCGGAAGTAACATAGGCTCCACTCCCAGGTGATTGAGTATCTTCAGGCTTGCCTCTGTGATGTCAAGTGCTCTCACCCCCAGATAGCCAAAGATAGGTTCGAAATAAGGCGTGCAACCGACGAAGAACAGCGTATCGCTCTGGTCCGAGGTATTGTGCTTGCCGTTTAGCCATTGCAGCCTTTTCTGCCTGTAAGGGGACCTTGACACGAGCCGTGTGACGGAGTGCAGTAAGCCACCGTGAGCCGGACAGCCATGCTCGTCACTCCGAAAGGCCATCTCTCTAATCCTCCGCACAAGAGCCGGATAATCAACGTCGCTGGGACATCTTAGAGAACAGGCGTAACAACCAAGACAAGAGAACAGTTTCTTATCATGAGTGCTTTCACTTTCCAACCCCAACGCAGCATTCTCAATAACACACCGCGGAGAATACAAGGGGTCATACTTAGACACAGGACATATACTGGTGCACTTACTACACTCCAGACAATAGTAAGCCCTGGTGTCTTGAAGAATGTCTGCTAAAGCCAGGGTTGGTCTTTCTGGGGCAGCCGGCCGTGACTGCCTGAAAGGAGAAGGGCCCAGCTTCTTAAGCTCGCTTACCATATCCTGAATAGTCTGGGCGAAGATGGGCCCCTCAGAGGTAGCTATCCACTTAAGTCTTAGCCTCTCGTCCTCAATGCCGAGGATATCGGCCACCTTCTTCACCATCTGGAACCTTTCCTCGGCCTTCAAGTTTCCTGAAATGTAGTGGCAGTCGCCAGGGTGACAGCCGGCAACCAGAACACCGTCAGCCCCGCTCTCAAGTGCCAGGGCAACATGCTCCGGAGCCACCATGCCGCTGCACATAACTCTTATGATTCTAACGTTGGGAGGATAATGGATACGGCTTGTGCCGGCGATATCTGCCGCAGCATACGTACACCAGTTGCAGGCAAAGGCAATTATACGAGGTTCAAATTCAGCCATTTTCAACTGCCGTTAGCGCCTTAATCATGGTGGATATCTCGTCACGGGTGAAATGCTTGATGGACATGGCTCCGCTAGGACAGGCAACAGCACAGACACCACAGCCTTTGCACAAAGCTTCATTCACCGTGGATACCCTCTTCCCGTCCTTAAGAACCACCTTTGGAGCCTGAAATTCACAAATTTCCTCGCATATTCCACAGCCATGACATAGGGTCTCATCTACACAAGATATGGCAGCTTCAGTTACAACGCTACCTTTGTCTATTAGCTCCAGCGCCGCCGCCGCCGCCGCCCTTCCGTGGGATACGGAATCGGGAATATCCTTGGGGAACTGGCAGCAACCGGCGACGAAAATTCCATCCACAGCTGTGGCCTGAGGCTCAAGCTTGGCATGACGTTCCAGGAAGAAACCCGTCGCCTTCTGAGTAATGGAGAATTTTCTGGCAACCTCGGCGGCATCAGACCGGGGTATCATAGCGGGACACAGAATAACCATGTCCACGGGGATGCGCATCATTTTTCCTAACAGGGTGTCTTCGGCGATAACGACCAGTTTCCCTTTCTCCTCCTCTGAAATGGCCCTGTCAGTCACATCAGCCACCTTGCCTTTTATGAAAACAACGCCTTCCTCGGCAACACGCTTGTAGAACTCTTCATAGGCGTCCCCTGTGCAGCGCATATCAATATACATTCCGTATACATCAGCGTTTGTTTTCTCCTTCAGATGATGGGCGTGTTTCAGTGCATACATACAACAGATTCTGGAGCAATACTCACAGTAATTCTTATCCCTGCTGCCAACGCAATGGATAATAGCCACGCTCTGGGGTACCCTCCCATCCTTAAGCTGGATCTTGCCGGAAGTTGGCCCCGAGGCGCAGGTCATCCTCTCAAATTCGAGAGCAGTTAGGACGTTATCGTATTTCCCGTAGCCATATTGTGGTATCTGGCTCGGGTCAAAGATATCGAATCCTGTAGCCAGGATAATCGCACCTACTTCTAACTCGATAATTCGGTCCGTCTGCTCAAAGTCTATAGCCCCAGCATCGCAAAACTTGATACAGGCGCCGCATTTCTTTCCTTCCGACTGAATATAGACACAATGGTCCTTGTCTATTGTGGCGATATTCGGGATAGCTTGAGGAAAAGGAATGTAGATGGCCGCCCTCTTTCCCAATCCCACTTCGAACTCGCTGGGAACCTTCCAGGGACATTTCTGTTCACAGATGCCGCAGCCAATACATTTATCTTCGTCCACATATCTCGCCTTTTTCCTTACTTTCACCCTGAAATTGCCCACGGACCCCGAGACATCCTCTGCCTCGCTGTAGGCCAGAAGCTCGATATTAGGGTGATGCCCCACTTCACTCATCTTCGGGGTCATGATGCACTCAGAGCAATCGAGGGTAGGAAACGTGGTGTCCAGCTGAATCATGTGCCCGCCAATTGACGGCTCCTTCTCTACCAAATAGACCTTGTGACCGCCGTTGGCTATTTTCAGAGCCGCCTCTATTCCGGCAATCCCACCCCCGACAACCAGAGTATTGGGATTGACCGGCACCTCTTTGACCTGCAGAGGCTCGTGATAGTAGATACGTTGCACGGCAGCACGAACCAGGTCCTTGGCTTTCTCAGTGGCCTGCTCCTTATCTGCATGGACCCAGGAGCAATGTTCCCTGATATTGGCATGCTCATAGAGATAGGGGTTCAAACCAGCAGACTGGCAGGCTTTGCGGAAGGTAAGCTCGTGCATTCGCGGTGAACAAGAGGCGACAACGACCCGATTGAGTCCCAGCTCTTTGATATCATTCTTGATGAGGTCCTGCCCCGGGTCAGCGCACATGTATCGATAATCACGGGCAATCACTACGTGGGGCAGGGTGGCAGCGTACTGTGCCAGCTCTGCCACGTCAACCGTGCCGGCAATGTTCAACCCGCAGTGGCAGATGTAAACGCCGATTCTTTTCTCATCTTCCATATGCACAGTCACTTCCTGGCTCGAACCATCGGCAATCTCGCATGAGGTTCCATCCAACTATTGGAATGGTCCGGGTTTGACATCGGGGATGAATTACGCCAGCTCCCTCTGTCATTTTTGGCAGCCAGGGAGGGAAAATCACGCTCGCTCATGTCAACTATGGAGCACGAAGTACCGGGTCGTAGGCAAATCGAAGATAACTCAGTAACCGCCTTTTCTGGAGCCCTGGCCATTGGCATTAATAGTCATATTTCCCTTAGCCAAATAAAGCTTCTATCTGTGCCAGAATTTGCTGATCACTGAAGTGGTGCATGGTGATAGCTCCTGAGCGGCAGGCTGCACAACAGGTGCCGCACCCTTTACACACTGCTTCCTTGACGTGGGATACGATTCTGTCACGCTTGGTCTGAAGCTCAATAGCCTGAAAGGGACACAGCAGTTCGCAAAGCCCACAGCCTGTGCATTCAGCTTCATTAACATACGCACTTATCGCCTCAGCCTTGACATAGCCCATTCTCAGTGGGCCGGCGGCTTTGGAAGCAGCCGCGAATGCCTGCGAAACACCCTCAGTTACATCTGTAGGCCAGCGTGCTGAGCCACAGATATAAACTCCGTCCATGGCAAACTCCACAGGACGGAGCTTTAAGTGTGCTTCCAAGAGAAAACCGAACTCGTCCAAGGAGACCTTGAGCATTTTGGAGATGTCCTGGCTATCCTGGGCCGGGATAAGCGGCGTAGTCAGAACCAGCATATCACAGGGAAGTTCTATCTCCCTTCTCCATAGTTCATGGTATACTTTCACCGCTTCGACCTTTTCATCGCCGATAACTTCGGGAGGCCTTTCTAAGCTGTATCTAATGAACCTGACCCCCAGCTCCATGGCTCTTCGATAATAGTGCTCGTAATCAACACCATAGGTCATGAGGTCACGGTGCAGTATCCAGACCTTCGCCTCAGGATTCGCTTCTTTAATGAGGGAGGCATTCTTGATTGCCGTCATGCAGCAGATTCTACTGCAATAAGTCCTTTCAGGAACACGAGCCCCGACACAGTTGATCATCACAACATTCTGGCCCACAGGCTTCCCTTTTTTCATATGCTCCTCTAGTTCCAGTTGAGTGAGTACATTAGACATCTTGCCATAGCCATATTGGCCCTCTGGTTTTAACGGGTTAGCTCCGATGGCTACAATAATAGTACCTACATTGAATTCGTTCTCTCCGCCCTTGTTATCCAGCTTGACATCGAAGTTACCGATAAACCCGGTTACCTCCTTGACCTTGGATGAAAGATGAGTTTGAATCTTGGGATGGTTCTTGACCTGTTCGGCAAGTGTCTTGACCAGCTTCGCTGCCTCCTGGTTTGTCTGAAAGAGCTTATTAATACTGCGAAGAGTACCCCCAAGTTCTGGTTCCTTCTCCACTAAATGAACATCAAAATCCTGTCTGGCCAGGTTTAAGGCTGCCTCCATTCCAACAACTCCTCCTCCAATCACCAACGCAGCAGGAGTCACCTTCAACTCAATCTCTTCGAGCGGCTCCAGCAACCTGGCCTTTGCTATTCCCATTCTTATGAGGTCTCGGGCCTTTTCGGTAGCTTTTTCAGGCTCGCGCATATGCACCCAGGAGCACTGGTCTCTTATGTTAACGAACTCGAAAAGATATTTGTTCAGACCCGCCTCTTCGCAGGCAGCTCGGAAGAGCTGCTCATGGGTTCTGGGAGTGCAGGAAGCTACCACGACCCGGTTCAAATTGTGCTCCTTGATGGCCTTCTTTATTGCTGAAACCCCTTCCTCGGAGCAGGTAAATAGGTTGCGCTCGGCATGCACTACATTTGGTAGCTCCTTGACATATTCAACAAGGTCAGGAACATTCACGTATGCCCCGATGTTAATGCCACAATGGCAAATAAAAACACCAACGCGAGGTTCTTCCACTTTACTTGCCTCCTGCTATCGCTTCGGCTGCCCTGCCTGCTGCCCCCGAGGCCTGAGTTACAGAATCCGGTATATCACGGGGGCTATGGACATAGCCGCAGGCAAAAATGCCCGGCCTTGTCGTATCTAGTGGTTGCAGCACTTTATCTACAGTCTTTACAAAGCCCTCCTGGTCCAACTCTATTCCCAGTGTTTTCGCCAATTCTTCACTGATTTGAGGAACCATCGCCTGGGCAAGCACTACCAGTTCCGCCTCAAAGCTCTTCACTTCTCCAGTGGTGGTTTCTTCGTACCAGATAATCGGGTTATCATTCTCAGGGTTAACCTCAATTCTGCCTGGCCGCCCCCTGATATAAGTCACATTGTAGTCTTTTTTCGCCCTCAGAATATATTCCTGAAATCTCTTGCCTACAGCTCTCATATCCATGTAGAAAATGGTGGATCTTGTCCCGGGATGATGCTCGAAAGCGAGCATCGCCTCCTTGGTGGCGTGCATACAGCAGACGCTTGAGCAATAAGCTTTGTGCCTGAAATCGCGAGAGCCGACACATTGGATAAAAGCTATATTCTGAGGGACCCTCCCATCCGAAGGTCGCCTGAGCTCTCCCATAGTGGGTCCGGAGGCGGCGGTAAACCTCTCGAACTCCATAGCTGTAATCACGTTCTTAATCGTTCCGTAGCCGTATTCGGTTAGCGGTGAGATATCGTATAAGCCGAGCCCTGAAGCAACGATTATCGCACTAACATCGAGTTCGATGGTCTCATCCTTCATCGTGTAGACTATCGCTTTGGGCTCACACCGCCGTTCACATTCGTGGCATTCTATACATCCTTCTACCTGTCCGGCAAGACAGCGCGAAGCCTCATCCGTGGCTTCCTCCGCAGAATATCCTAGAGCCACTTCACGGAAGTCCTGGACCCTCTTCTTGACCGGCTCCTCTCTCATCGCCACCCTTTTTGTGGCAGGAAACCGTTTCTTGCGGTCCTTTATCTCTTCCGGGGAGAACTTTTCTGCCTCCTTCCAGGGCTCCTCGGCTTCAATAGGTTGTTCAGTTATGTATTGATGGATGGAGCGGGCTGCCTTCTTCCCTGCTGCGATAGCATCAATCACAAAAGCAGGCCCTGTAACCGCATCGCCCCCGGCAAATACTCCCTCAACTTTGGTTGCACCAGTCTTAGAATCGATTTCTATTGTGCCTCTCTTGGAAAGCGAGACTCCAAAGTCCTTAACAAAATCTGTCTCTGGAGTCTGTCCCAGGGCAGCAATCACTGTATCTACTGGAATAGTGAATTCCGAACCTTTGATAGGGATAGGCCGAGGACGCCCGCTGGCGTCCGGCTCTCCCAGCTTCATCCTCACGCACTCCATCTTGGCAAGTTTCTTGTTGTCGGCTGAGAAGCGAGTGGGCGTAGTCAGGAACTCTATCTTTATATCCTCATTTTCTGCCGCTGTTACTTCTTCCTCGGCAGCCGGCATCTCAGCGCGAGACCGGCGGTAAACAATGGTCACCTCTTTGGCTCCCAGTCGCCTGGCTGTGCGGGCACAATCGATGGCCGTATTACCACCACCAATCACCGCCACCTTTTCTCCGACGTTTACTTTCTGGCCCAGGCTGGCAGCTCGGAGAAATCCTATTCCCTCCATTACTCCGGGACTGTCTTCACCTTCCACTCCAAGCCTCATGCCGCCGTGCGCTCCAACAGCGAGGAACACGGCATCGTAGGCCTTCTTCAATTGTTCGAGGGTAATGTCTTTGCCAACCTGGATGCCCGTTTTTATCTCCACACCAAGCTTCTGGATGTAGCCTATTTCCTGGCCTAAGATTGCCTTGGGCAGGCGATATTCGGGGATGCCAACACGAAGCATGCCTCCTGGTTCAGGAAGAGCTTCCAAGATAGTTACACTGTGACCCTTTAAGGCAAGGTCATTAGCAGCGGCCAGACCGGCAGGACCGGAACCTACAATCGCTACCTTTTTGTCCGTTTTGGTAACTACCGGGACCTCAAGTTCCTCGATACTCCACTGGTCTGAAGGAACTCGCTTAAGGTCACGGATACATAGTGCTTCATCTATTTCTCCACGATTACACGCTTCCTGGCAGGGCGCATAGCATACCCGCCCAACAGATGCAGGCAGGGGATTTGTCTCCCTTATGAGCTTGTAAGCATCTTTGTACTGCTTCTCTGCAATGAGCTTGATGTACCCGGGCACGTTAGTATGGACGGGGCAAGTGTCTATACAGGCTGCCTTACAGGGGCGCTCTTCTCGTTTGTCTATAACACATTTCTTGGGAACAGCCTGGGGGAAATACAGGTATATGGCTTTCCTCTTTCCAATCCCCTGGTCGAATTCGTTTGAGATAATGACGGGACACCCCTCCAAACAGACGCCGCATCCTGTACATTTGTTCCAATCAACAAAAGACGCTTTCCTCTTTACCTTGACCTTGAACTTCCCCTCTTCTCCGGAGACCTTCTCTACCTCGGAGTACGTCATGAGCTCTATGTTATGGTGCGAGCTGGCCTCAATCATCTTGGGGGCAAGGATACACATGGCACAGTCATTGGTGGGGAAGGTCTTGTCCAGTTGTGCCATTCTCCCCCCGATGCTGGGCGCCTTCTCTACCAAATATACCTTAAAGCCCATATTGGCCAGGTCAAGCGAAGACTGAATCCCGGCTATGCCGCCACCGACTACTAATACCGATTTATGTCCATTTTCACCGTTAGTCATCGTTACTTGCTAGCGTTACCTCCTTCCCCAATAGCATTAGCCACTAAGTTTGCCAAGTCCATTATCTCAATTTTGGGAGTTGCTCGATGCTCCTCTCCTTTATCCACCATGGCACATCTGAAATGGGTCTGGCATTTGGGGCAGGCAGTTATGAGCAGGTCTGCTCCTGTGGCCGCTGCCTCAGATAACCTCTCAGCCCGCAGCAGATTGGAGTACGAGTCGCAATTGGTGAAAGCACTGGTGCCACAACAAATGGACTCCCATCCGCTGTGTTTCATCTCAACCAATTCTATGCCCGGAATTGACTCAAGCACCTTCCGGGGGGCATCATACACACCTAAATGCCTTCCTAACCTGCATGGGTCCTGATAGGTGACCCTCTTCTTTATTTCCTTGAGCTTCAGTCCGTTTTGCCCGATCTTTTCAGCCAGGAATTCAGAGATGTGCTGCACTTCACAGCCCAGGTCCACATGATTGGGGTAGTCCAGTTTAAGGGTGCGGTAACCCTCGGGACAGGATAGGATTATCTTCTTGACGCCTGCTTCTCTTATCTGGGCTGCATTGTGTTCAGCCAGTTTCTTGAAAGTCTCGATATCGCCAGTCCAAAGCGCATCATGACCGCAGCATCGCTCATCAGAAAGCAACCGCGGCTCGATGCCCAGCAGGTTCAGGGCCTTGAGGCTTGCTTTGGTTATGTCGAGAGCATTGAACCCGATATCCTCAAAGATGGGTTCAAAATAGGGAGCACATCCCACCCAGAGAAGGACGTCGCTCTTGTCTGAGACTTTGTACTCCTTAGAAAGCCATTCCAATCTATTCTGCTTGATAGCAGGGCTTGTCATTAGTCTCGCCAGCGATTGCAGTTGCCCGGAGTGGGCACAAACACCATGTTGCCCATTGTCCTGCGCCATGCTCCTGGCTTCACGGGTGAAGACGGGAAAGTCTACATCACTGGGACATTCCTTTTGACAGGCATAGCAAGTCAGGCAGGAAAAGAGTTTCTGATTGAGCACCAGCTCATCCTCGAAGCCTAGAAGAGCATTTTCAATCATCAGCCGCGGAGAGAATGCTGAATCATATCTGGCGACGGGACATACGCTTGTACACTTACCGCACTCCAGGCAATAGTAAGTCTTGGTCTTCTGAATAATGTCCTCTAAGTTCACGCCAGAGCCTCCGTTTTGACTTTGAAAGGTGAAGGGCCTAACTTCTTGAGTTGCTCCACCATTTCTCGGATTACCCGAGCAAACAACACTCCTTCAGATGTGGATATCATCTCGCGCCTCAAACGTTCATCTTCCAGTCCGAGCACATGAAGCATCTTTCTCAGTTTGTCAACCATGGCATCGCACTTCGTCGGGCCATCCAGATAATGGCAGTCGGCAAGATGACAGCCCGCAACTAGTACCCCATCAACGCCACCTTCGAAGGCTTTAAGTACGTATACAGGGTTCACCATACCGCTACACATCACCCTCACAATCCTGACATTCGGTGGATAATGAACGCGGCTTGTTCCGGCTAAATCGGCAGCAGCATAAGTGCACCAATTGCAGCAAAAGGCAATGATTTGAGGTTCGAATTCAGCCATTAGTACGCCTCCGTCAAAGCAGAAACTTGAGCCAGTATCTCATCCCGGGTGAAATGCTTTATAGCTATTGCCCCTGTTGGGCAGACGACAGCGCAGGCGCCACAACCTTTGCAGAGAGTTTCATTTATACTGGAAATCAAAGTTCCGTTCTTGGTAGCGACCTTAGGAGCATGAAAGGTGCAGATTTCTTCACAGCGTCCGCATCCGTGGCAAATAGATTCATCCACTGTTGATATAGCAGCTTCAAGTGTCACAGTGCCCTTGGTTATCAACGACAACGCTTTACCTGCCGTCGCCTCGGCTTGTGCTACGGTATCAGGAATGTCCCTGGGAGCTTCACAGCAGCCGGCGATGAAAACGCCGTCTGTCGGAGTAGCCACGGGG
>JAWOCP010000001.1:0-7414 GCA_046483735.1 Dehalococcoidia bacterium | reverse complement strand
AAGCCCTGGGCATTGACCGGGAAACGGCGGAGGAGGATGCCTGCAAGATTGAGCATGTCATCAGTCCCTTAGGTATGGAGAGGATGGCAAAGTTTGTGGAGTTCATGGAGGCCTGTCCAATGGGGGGAGCCAATTTCCCCGCCAGGTATGAGTATTATTTAGAACACGGAGAACTCCCTCAAGATTGTGTCAACCGAAGTGCGAAGAAAAGGAAGTAAGAATGGCAAATTTTTTGATATTTGTAAGTTAAATAGGACTAACTTATCAGCAATAAAGGACAAGCTATAACCATGTATGAGAAGAGACAATTAACCCTGGCCGAGATGGGGACCGGACAGACGGGCACTGTGGTGGGAGTATTAGGAGGACACGGTTTTATGCGGCGTCTGGATGCTTTAGGTATCAGGCCAGGCAAGAAGGTGACCAAGATAAGTTCCACGCTATTTCACGGCCCGGTAATCCTCAGGGCAAATAGTGCTCAGGTAGCTATTGGTTTTGGCATGGCCAGGAAAATAGTAGTGGAAGTAGATAAATATCTACCGCGACCTTCCTAGGATGATGCGTATCCTGCTTGTGGGTAATCCCAACGTGGGCAAGAGCGCCCTTTTTTCTCGCCTGACCGGTACACATATTATCGCTTCCAACTATCCCGGCACCACCGTGGAGTTCACCAAAGGATATCTGACGCTGGGGGAGGAGCGAGCTGAGCTTATCGACGTCCCCGGCAACTATACCCTTGAACCAACCTCTAAGGCGGAGGAGGTGGCTGTGGAAATGCTCAAAGATGGAGACCTGGTCATAAATGTCGTTGACGCTACCAATCTAGAGAGAAATCTCAATCTAACCCTACAGCTGCTGGAGAGACAGACTCCGCTAATCGTTGCCCTCAACATGTGGGATGATACCCGGCACCGGGGTATAAATATTGACCTTGCCAAGCTGGAGGAGCTTCTGGGAGTCCCAATTGTGCCCACGGTAGGCGTCACCGGACAGGGAGTAAAGGAATTAGTCAAGCGCCTTCCCGAGGCAAGGGTGCCCCGAAACGCTCGTACTTATTCTAATAGCGACGAGCGGTGGGCGACAGTCGGTGACATCGTGAGCCAGGCACAATCGCTGAGCCATCGCCACCATACCTGGTATGAGGACTTGGAAGACATCAGTAGTCATCGGGTAGGCGGGATAGTTATCGCCCTGCTGGTCCTTTTTGCCACCTTCTGGTTTGTCCGCTTCGTCGGCGAAGGAATCATTGATTACATAGCCGAACCCCTCTTTGGATGGCTGTGGACGCCGCTGCTAATGAAATTGAGCCTCGCTTTGGGGCCAGAGAGTTTCTGGCACGGCGTCTTGATAGGTAACCTCATCGGGGGAGGAATTGACTATTTTCAATCCTTCGGTTTGCTCACCACCGGACTTTTCATCCCCCTTGCTGCGGTATTGCCGTATATTGTCGCTTTCTACATGGCATTAGGAATACTGGAAGACGTCGGTTACCTGCCCCGCCTGGCGGTTCTGATGGACACAATAATGCACCGGCTAGGGCTGCACGGTTATGCCATCATCCCAACTATTCTGGGCTTTGGATGTAATGTGCCAGCCGTTATGGCAACCCGTATTTTGGAGAGCCGTAAGCAACGATTTATTGCGGCGACTTTGATTTCCATTGGCATTCCCTGTGCTGCCTTGCAGGCTATGATCATCGGATTGGTGGGCCAGCGGGGGATAGAATACGTAGCTATGGTCTACGGGAGTTTGTTCATATCGTGGGTAATCACAGGGCTAATCCTTAATCGTGCCGTCAAAGGATTCAACCCGGAACTTCTGATTGAGATTCCTCCCTATCGCTTGCCGCCGTGGCAGGTCATCGGTGAGAAGCTCTGGCTACGGGTCTCTGGCTTCATCAAAGAAGCCTTGCCCATAGTCCTCGGCACCGTGTTGGTGGTAAATATCCTATATACTCTGGGAGTTTTCGACGCCATCGCTGATATTACTGCCCCGGTATTAACCGGGCTGTGGGGGTTGCCCAGAGAGACAATCACAGCCGTGGTCGTCGGCTTCTTACGTAAGGATGTCGCCATGGGCATGCTGGCTCCCTTAGCGCTAACCGCCAAGCAACTGGTCATCAGCAGTACAGTTCTGGCTATGTTTTTTCCTTGCGTAGCTACCTTTGTAATACTGGCCCGGGAGCTGGGGGCCAGAGACCTATTTAAAGCTATCGGGATAATGATAGCAGCAGTGCTGATAATGGGCAGCTTGCAGAACCTGGTCCTGTAACGAGTCTCTCCCAATACTACGAGAGGCGGCTTCCAGATAAGAGCAGGGGCCGGAACTAGCAAGTCCTGCACCACATCATAGCCCGATTTGCTGCTGCCGGGCTAGCTTGTCTGACCACGTCATGGTGATGTATCATATGGCGAAACGTGATTGCCTGAGCATACTTGGGCAAAGACATTCAACGAAAAGCAGTCAAGCTAGAGATGGAGATAATCCCAGCCGTGGACATCAGGGGTGGCAAGTGCGTCAGGCTATATCAGGGTGATTACCGCCAGGAAACTGTTTTCAATCAGGACCCTGTGACAGCAGCCTTGACCTGGTATTCCCAGGGCGCGCGCTGGCTCCATATCGTCGATTTGGACGGAGCGGCTGCTGGTCAGCCCCAGAATATGGACATAGTTGAGGAGATAATAGAAGAAACTGGCCTGTTAGTGGAGTTAGGCGGTGGTATCAGACAAGAAGAAGTAGCCGAAGAACTGTTGCGTCAGGGGGTAAGCCGGATAATTCTGGGAACTGCGGCCATAGAGAACAGAGAACTGGTAGAAAGGCTGTGCCAGCAATTTGGCGAAGCTATCGCAGTGAGCCTTGATGCCCGAGACGGCAAAATAGCCACCCGCGGCTGGCAGAAAAACACGGCTGTAGAGATCCCCCAGTTAAGCCGGGAGATGGTTGACGCCGGAGTGAGGCGCTTCATTTATACTGATATAGAAAAGGACGGCACCCTCACTGAGCCTGATTTCGACATGATAAGTACATTGCTTGCTGAAGCAAATGTCCCCGTCATTGTCGCCGGGGGAATTTCCAGGCTGGAGCACCTACGGAGACTCAAGGAACTCGGGGCGGAAGGGGCCATCATAGGGAGAGCTCTTTACACAGGAGATATCGATTTGGGGGAAGCTGTAATTAAATTCGGAACTTAGGGACAAATGTTAAGTTTTGATAACAAAGGCCTGATTCCAGCTATCGTCCAGGATGCCAGGAATGGCGAAGTCCTGATGCTGGGCTACATGGACAAAGAGGCACTAAAGCGCACGATAGATAGCGGAGACGTCTGGTTCTATAGCCGTAGTCGGCAGGAATTGTGGCACAAGGGAGAAACTTCAGGCAATTTCCTCAGGCTGAAGTCCATTACCAAAGACTGCGATAGCGATGCTCTTCTCATAAAGGCTGAGCCCATGGGTCCCGTATGCCACACCGGTAATCAGACTTGCTTCTTCCAACAATTGGAGAGCGAGGACACAGCACAGTAGCCGGCGGAGGTGTCATTGCCAGACACGACAGTGCCGAAGCAATTTCGCACCGGGATTGGCCGCGCAGGCTCAGAACAAGCTCCATAATCTCAAATGATGCGGGTGTGACCTTCGACCCGTCTTGGCATTATGTGCTGTCGCCAGAATCAGCAGCCCTGTCAATATCTATGACCTCATTCAGCGCCGATATGGCAGCCTCTAGCTGGCTATCGTCAGGTTCCCTTGTGGTCATAGACTGTAACAGCAGGCCTGGAGCAAGCAGAATACGGACAATCGCGTTTTTGACGTGGCCTGCTCCGAACTTCATGACCTCATAGCTAATAGCAGCAATAACCGGGATGAGGACCAGGCGGGACAGCAGGCGCACCCACAGGGTCGGCCGGCCGAACAAGACATCGATCAAGGCAAACACAAAGATAGCTATGATGAGAACGATGACTATGAAAGAGGTGCCGCAGCGGGTGTGGGCCTTGGAGTAATTCTTAACTGCCTCTACTTCCAGAGGGATGCCTGCCTCGTAAGCATTCACTACCTTGTGCTCGGCTCCGTGGTAGGCAAAGACCCGCCTGATATCAGGCATGAAGGATATCAACCTGAGGTAGAGCATAAAGAGGGCGATGCGTATAAGCCCCTCAAGAACGACACTCAGCAAGGCGGAACTGACGTAAGGATGGATAAGGTACTGGACGGCAAAGAGAGGCACCAGGAAGAAGATGCCTACGGCAAAAGCAACACTTATGGCCACGGTTCCCCATAGGAGTGGTGCCGGTATCTTCTCTTCTCCATCCTCCGCTGCGGCAATCTGGGCAGAATGCAGTAATGCCCGGGTGCCCAAAACCAGAGTCTCACCAAGAACGATGAGTCCTCTTGCAAAAGGCATCTCTCTCAGACGCCCTTTGTATATGCTCGCCAGGGGCTGCTTCACTGTGTTCAATTTCCCATCGGGCTGACGTACTGATATAGCCACGCCTTCCCTACCCCGCATCATCACACCCTCAATCACTGCCTGCCCGCCGTAATGAAAAGGTTTTGCCATCAGCGCCTCAATTTCCCTGTAGGCTCAAACGCAGGCTGCAATCCTAACTCACCATGAGAAATCATTACCTGTATCACTTAGAAGTGGCGGGAAACACGAAGTCTGTCTCCTGAAGCAGCGGCGATGAATGAGCTTCCAGTTTCCCTAGGCAAGTTCAGGAGCGAATGCTGTTCCCGGTCAAACAGCCTCTGTCATTTCATCTTGTAGCGTTTCTTGAATCGCTCCACTCTCCCCATGGCGTCGACTATCCTTTGTTCACCTGTGTAAAAGGGGTGGCATTTACTACATACTTCGACCTTAATCACTGGACTGGTTGAACCGGTCACAAAGGTATTGCCACAAAGACAGGTCGCTTTGGCATTCTCATGATACTTGGGGTGAATCTTTTCCTTCATTTGTCAATGCTCACCTTCTTTTTGTATCTGGTTGCCGGCGCATATTTGACCTGGCCGTCTATCAAAGCAAAAAGAGTATAATCTCTGCCCATACCTACGTTGTCTCCCGGCAGTATGCGAGTCCCCCGTTGCCGAACCAGGATAGTCCCAGCACGCACTTGCTCTCCACCGTACCTCTTCACTCCCAACCGCTTGGCCTGGCTATCCCGTCCACATCTTGTGCTGCCACCACCCTTTTTGTGTGCCATTCTTGTTCTCCTTAACCCTTAATGATTTCGTTGACTAATATTTTCGTATGGGTCTGCCGATGCCCTCGTTGGACTCGGTAGCGGATTTTGGGCTTATACTTGAATACTATCGCCTTCTCTCCCTTGGCTTCCCCCAGAGAAGTAGCTATAACACGGGCGCCCTCAATAGTAGGATTTCCCACAAGGGCATTCTCATCTCCGCCGATGAATAATACCCTGTCCAGCTCAACTGTGTCGCCCTCAGGGACATCCAGGCGCTCAACTTCTAGTGTTTGCTTTGGAGCTACCGTGTACTGTTTGCCACCTATTTCGATAACGGCGTAAATGCTTTCACCTCCATACAGAACAGCGAATTCTAGCACCCAAGATTGTCCAGTGTCAAACTACCTTCCTCGTGCAAATTCATCATGAACATCATTCAAGCAAAGCCAATGCCTTTTATCTCCACGACATTGCCGTGTATTCTTGTTCTGGCGCCCAGAAATTTCTCGATCAGCCACAGGTTAGTTTCCACATGTTCAGTAACGCGAGGAATCGAATACCTCGTGATGCCCTCCGCCAGGCCAGCGTAGATTATGAGCTGGTCTGCGATATACCTGTCGACTGCGGCGCCAGTCTTAACATCCTCCACGAAGTTCTGGGCCACGTATCTGCCAATGGACTCCGAGCTCCTGCCCGGCCTCCCTGCCCTATCAAAGCCTATCCGGTTAGCCAGGTCTGTCTCAGCATATATCGCCAGGGCAGCCCCTTCCTGAAGCGAGCTTTCATCCTCGATTTCCTCAATTTCAACTCCATACCCGTGGGAGCTTAACACCTTGCCGCATTCCGCTGCCATCCTCCAGCTTACCTTCTTCTCCTTCAAATGCGAGGAAAGCGCTATCCCCTTAATACCTAAAATCTCCCCTTGCCTGGAAAGATTCAGCACCTTCAATTTCCCTGTCGGCTCAACCCGGACTTCCATAATACCGCCGCCTCTCGGTACATAGCCAGGACGTATTATGTCAAGCTCCGCCCTTACACCCATTTGCTCCAGAAACGGAAGTAAGACAAACTTCATATGATAGGCTGAAGGGGCAAAATCCTGGAAAATCCCGCCCTCCAGTCTGAATTTGGACCGCTCCCTGGCAAAGCAAGCCAGAGGCAAAAGGGTCTGGGCCATCATGGTGGTCGACCCTGCCGTCCCTATGTCCCAGCTATACTCTCCTCCCCTGAACCTCTCCCTCGGTGTGTATGTAATCTCCCTGGAACCCACCGCAGTGTTCTCCACCGTGCCACGGCAGATCTCCTGGCAGGCTTCAACGACTTTGAGATGCTGCGCCCTCAAACCGGGCTTATCCCTGCCCGCCCTGATATTCTGTATCCTTATTTCCTCCCCCAGCAGGCTAGCCAGCGCCACAGAATAGCGGACTATCGTCCCACTGCCCGACCTGGCTGCACCATCTATAGTTATCATGCAAACCTACTCCTACCTCATTACCCCTGAAGTGCCCGTAGTCCTTGACCGGCTCTCTAACTTCTACTGCCTTCATCTACAGCAGCCGGCGCCGCAATCTCTGAACCGACGGTATCAGCGTCAGTGTATATCAATCTCGGGTTTGATTTCTAGCGCTGAAGTCACGCCGTACCCCACCAACAGTGAACAGCGTGTCCTGTTGTATAATATACTAGGAGCAGAAGATGTCTGGCATGGGACAGAGGACGGGGACTGCTAACCTGCCACTTCATTATGGCAAGGTGCCGCCTTGGCTTTTCGGGCGAATGTGCCAGCTTGCCCGGGAGATTGCCATTGTCACGGTAACCGAGTTTGGCGCCGAGGAGATGCTGCGCCGTCTTTCCGACCCTTTCTGGTTCCAGGCTTTCGGCTGTGTCCTCGGCTATGACTGGCATTCCAGCGGCGTCACCACCACCGTCTGCGGCGCGTTGAAACAAGGAATGCGAGGGCTGGAAAGAGAGCTTGGCCTGTTCGTTGCCGGGGGCAAGGGCAGGACTTCACGAAAGACCCCTCTGGAGATAGAAAACACGGGGCATCTGCTAAAGGTCAATCCGTCGTCTCTGGTGTACGCCAGCCGGATGTCAGCCAAGGTGGATAATTCCGCCCTTCAGGATGGCTATCAGCTCTATCACCATAGCTTTTTCTTCACCCAAAACGGCTCCTGGGCCGTCATCCAGCAGGGTATGAATGAAACCAATCGCTACGCACGGCGCTACCACTGG
>JAWOCP010000102.1:0-4374 GCA_046483735.1 Dehalococcoidia bacterium | reverse complement strand
CACAAGCCCGAATCTTCCGTAGCCGTCGCAGCAAAGATGGTGAAGTCAGGCGAAGCAGATGCCCTGGTTAGCGCCGGCTCCAGTGCCGCCGCTGCCATAAGTGCCATTCAGTATATGGGCATGTTGGATGGAATATACCGCCCGGCAATTGTTGGCTCTCTCGGTAGCTTTGCACCGAATACTGTGATGGTAGACCTCGGAGCTAACTTTGATTGTAAGCCGCACCAGTTCCTGGATTTTGCCATCGTCGGCTCGGTTTATGCTAAGAAGTTCCTGAACATTGCTGACCCTAAGATAGCTTTGCTAAGCACCGGCAGCGAAGAGGGCAAAGGGAATGCAACAGTGCGTGAAGCTTATCTTATCCTCAAGAACAGCGGCCTGAACTTTGTTGGCAATATAGAGGGCAATGATATCTTCAGCGGGAAGGCCAATGTCATCGTCTGTGATGGATTTGTGGGCAATGTAGTTCTGAAGTTATATGAGAGCATAGCACCCTATGCCAGGGACTGGACAATAAAAAGGTTGAAAAGATACCCGCCCTTAAACGTACTGGGTAAATTATTGTTTGATAGAATGTTTCCAGCAAATGCGATATCCCGCAGCACTGAGAGGAACGGTGGCGGTATTCTGTGGGGCGTCGATGGGGTCGTCAGGATAGCACACGGGGCCAGTCGGGCACCCAATATAGCTAATGCCATAGAAAGCGCCAGGAACGCGACAGAAGCCGGCATCATCGAAAGCTTGAAGTCGGAATTAGCAAAATTCAACCAAGGGGGCAAAGTATGACTATTGAAGAGCAGGTAAGAGAAATCGTAGCCAGGATTACCCGTGTTGACCCAAGCATTATCACCCGGGAAAGCACATTTAAGGACATCAAGGCAGACTCGTTGGACGTGGTGCAGGCATTGGTGGCTGTGGAAGAGCGCTTTGAGATTGAAATCCCTGACGAAGAGGCCCAGAAGTTTCAGAACTTCGGCGATTTTGTCTCTTACGTAGAGAATAGAGTAGCACAAAAGGAGATGGTTTAACCATGCCCCTTGAAGGGAAGCTGGCTTTAGTCACAGGCAGTGGGCGGGACATCGGTAGGGCGATTGCTCTAAAACTTGCTTCCCAGGGTGCCGATATTATCGTCAATTTTTTCCGCCATCGCGAAGCCGCGCAACAAACAGCTAAGGATATTGAGGCTCTGGGGGTGAAGGCTGAAGTTATCCGGGCTAATGTGGGAGACCCGGCAAAAATCGATGAAATGTTCGACACGATTGGCAGTAAATTCGGACGCCTGGATATTTTGGTCAATAATGCTGCTTCAGGCGTAGGCCGTCCTGTAATGGACCTGGATGTTAAGGCCTGGGAATGGACCATGGACATTAACGCCAGAGCTTTTCTGCTCTGTACCCAGAAGGCAGTCAAACTAATGAATGGGCGGGGCGGTAAGGTGGTCAGCATCTCTAGCCTGGGCTCGCACTTCGTCTTGCCCAATTATACTATCGTAGGAGTCTCCAAAGCTGCCCTGGAAGCTTTGACGCGTTACCTGGCAATAGAGCTGGCACCTCAAGGTATTTGTGTTAATACTGTGGCCGCTTCTGCTGTGGAGACAGAAGCCCTCAAGTTCTACTTCAAAGAGGGGCTGGTTAAGGAGAGCCAGCAAACAACGCCGGCGGGGAGGATGGTGCTTCCCGAAGATGTTGCTAATGTAGTAGCTTTCTTGTGCAGTGAAGAGGCCTTTATGATAAGAGGACAAACCATCATTGTTGATGGGGGCACCTCTGTAGGGCCCTTCACCCTTGCCGGCAAAGGAGAATCATGAACATGATTGGAGTTCCTAAGAACTCGAATAATTCTAATTCTTGGGGCACGATAGATATACCGAGGGTTGTAGCTACCGGCATGGGCACTATTAATCCCTTGGGCTTGACTGTGGAGGAGTTCTGGCAGGGATTAGCCTCCGGGAAGTCGGCATTCAGTCCTATCACGCGCTTTGATGCCAGCAACTTTCGTGTGAAGGTGAATGCCGAGGTGAAAGACTTCGATCCGACGAAGCACATGGACTTGAAGGTGGTCGACCGGACTTCCAGGACTATTCAGTTTGCCATTGCCGCTGCCAAAGAAGCAATACGGTCAGCTGACCTGAATATGGCTCAGGAGAATCCCGAGCGAGTAGGCGTTGCTATTTCTACCATGACAGAGCAAGGCTACGTCGTCAGGGGATGGGAGCTGTACCAGAGGATTGGCCCCAGAAGAGCCGACCCGCTCTTCATCACCAAGTCAACCCCCAGCGCAGCATCAATGCAGATAGGAATGATGCTGGGGGCTAAAGGTCCTAACAGCGCTGTGAATAGCCTTTGTGCCAGTGGCGCTGACGCTATAGGAGCAGCGATGAATTTCATTCGCCTGGGATACGCTGATGTGATGGTAGCCGGAGCTGCCGACGCCAGCCTGGAGCCGGTTAGCCTGGCTGGATTAGATGTAATGGGAGCCCTTTCCCGGGAACCCGACCCGTCCAAAGCCTGTCGCCCCTTTGACCTCAATCGCAATGGCTTCGTCTATGGTGAGGGCACCGGTTTGCTTGTTTTGGAGAGCTATGAACATGCCAAGAGGCGAGGCGCACCCATCCTGGCTGAAATCGCTGGCGCCGGCTGGTCTTTTGACGCCCACGATTCAACCGCGCCGGCCCCCGAGTCGGAGGCTTATGCCATGCGCACCGCCCTGCAAAATGCCAGGGTGAGGGTTGAGGAGGTTGACTATATCAATGCCCATGGCACCAGCACCAAGCTGAACGATGCCTGCGAAACCAGGGCTATCAAAATGGTCTTCGGAGAACACGCCTACAAAATCCCCATAAGCTCTACCAAGTCCATGATCGGGCATCTCGTTACTGCCGCCGGCGTTACCGAGACTATTGCCTGTCTATTAATCATGAACAAGGGGATTATACACCCAACCATAAACTACGAGACACCCGACCCTGATTGCGATCTGGATTACGTCCCCAATGTAGCCCGCCCGGCTCAAGTGAATGTATGTATGACGAATAGCTTTGGCCTGGGTGGCGAAAACTGCTGCCTGGTGCTCAGGCGTGTCAATTCAATCCACTAATGGAGTTAGAAGGAAAGGTATCTCTGGTAACTGGCGCCTCCCGCGGCATAGGTAGAGCCATTGCCTTCAAGCTTGCCAGCCTTGGTTCCAGGGTGGCAGTTAATTATGTGGCAATTGAAGACGCTAATAAGGCTCACGCCGATGAAGTAGTGGAGAGCATAATCCGCACAGGCGGGGAAGCCGCTGCCGTTGAAGCTGATGTCCGGGATAGTGAAGCAGTCAAGGCCATGGTAGACGGGGTGGCTGATAAGTGGGGCAGGATCGATATCCTGGTGAACAACGCCGGCATCAACAGGGATACCCTGCTCCTGAGGATGTCTGACGATGCCTGGGACGCCGTAATCGACACTAATCTGCGTGGAGCCTTCCTGTGCACCAAGTTCGCCGTAAAGCATATGATGAGGCAGCAATGGGGACGCGTCATAAGCATCTCCTCTGTTGTCGGCAGAGTGGGAAACGCAGGGCAAAGCAACTATGCCGCTTCAAAAGGGGGCATCATTGCTTTCACCAAGAGCATAGCCCGGGAGATGGGCTCCCGTAACATAACTGTCAATGCCGTGGCCCCCGGTTTTATTGTTACTGAAATGACGGACAGGTTGCCTCCGGAAAGAAGAGAGAGCATACTGGCTATGATTCCTTTGCAGCGCTTAGGTCAACCCGGGGATGTAGCTGAGCTGGTAGCTTTTCTGGCCAGTGAAAGAGCAGGCTATATCACGGGACAAGTCATCACCGTAGATGGCGGAGCATTTCCTTAATAGATTGTCGTGGCTACAGGCATGTGGCCCCTTCATTTTAACTCTCTTTTCAATTTCTCCATCACTTCTGTAAACGCCTGGCTGTATCTTCTTTCTTGCTCAGAAAGAAAATCTTGCCATTGAGGAACCTGCTTTATCGCCTCATCAACGGTCAGTTGAACAAGCATGGTGCTTTGTCCCTGCTGGACTTGTTTTACCCTTAGCTGGGGATTCCTTTCTACTTCAGCTTTTATGCCATTGTAAGCTTGCTCTATTTCCGCCCTGTACCTCTTTTGTAAGTCCTCCATCAGGTTCAAATTCATTTCAACTATAGAAGTATTCTGTTCGTCCTTGAGGGTCTGTATAGCCAGAATCCCGTCCCTTCTCTTTTGCAGTTCGTGTGGGGAACTGCCAAAACTGAGAGAATCTATCAGTCTTGTCTGGGCTTCTCTCAGAAGGGATGGCTTGCCTTCTTTCTTCAACCTCTTCCACAGGCCTTCAGGGTCAACCTTCCCTTGATAGAACTCCGCGAGTGAAGAATCCA
>JAWOCP010000017.1:0-3804 GCA_046483735.1 Dehalococcoidia bacterium | reverse complement strand
TGCGCCTCCGAGGTTTGCGCCTCTATTCTTTTCCAGACACTCTTTAATATTCTCGTAGTCGCCCTCCAGAATAGTTTCCCGACTCCAGCGATCCGTAATCTTGATTTTCATTTCTCCCCCTTTCGTATAGCGTCGGCATAAACGACGGCGCTGTATTGCCCGTCACTGGGGCCGAAGCAGAGGCGCCATTTGTATTCATCCTGAAAGTTCTGGTAGATGTAGATGCCTCGCAGTCCGCCCCAGACAAAGGCTATGCTCGGCCCGCAGTCTTCGTACAGGTTGGCGCCGTCTTCATGTAACTCGGCGATTATCATTGCGCCCCCTTACTAGACAGCACCGCGTCCATGGTTTCGCGGTGGCCTTTCATCATGTCGTTAGTGTTGGCTACTGCCATAGAGTAGCCGTGCTGGATACCGCACGCTACGGCATAGGCCAGCATCTTCTCCAGTCCGTCCGCATCCTCACACATCAGTTCAATCTTGTCATACGGGAATCCCAAAAGGTCTGCTATTTGGTTACGTGTCATTTTACCTCCATTTTTAGACGTTCTAATTCGGCTCTAGCCTTATATGACTTTTCGCAGATAGCATTTCCCAAAGCCAGCATTTCTTCGGGACTGAGTTCAAAAAATGCTACATCGGCACCAAACTTACCAGCGGATATAGATATCAAGCGGTCGGTTGATGTGAGTGTTAGGGAGTAGAAGTCGCTATTCTGATGTTTTAAGTGTCTTACTGTAATTTGGTTCATCTCTCCTCCTGTTCTGCTATTTCTTTCGTGGCAAATAGTTTTAATACTTGACTTGTCTTGCCTGTTAATAGTATAATTAGTTTCCTCTGTTCCATAATCTCTCCTCTGTTAGGGTGGGGGTTTAGTCGCCCCCACCTTAACCATTTTAGAAGGTCTAACAACGGCAAGAAGCCCGGTACTCCTTCTCGTCCATGTAGTTGGTTGGGTCCTCGACGGCGTTCCTGACAAAGTGAATGTCGATACCTAATTTCTGTGCTATTTGGTAGTCGGACATTCCCTCACCGGATAATGCTACCACCTGCTCCTCCATGTTGTTGTAGGGGTATAGGACTGCTCCGGCGCCGCCCTCAGCCAGCAGAACTGAGTTGATTCTCTCCGTCAGTTCCGGCCTCTCCACCTTCAGTCGGTATAGTTTGGATATGCTTGCCTGTTTCATGTTTCTCTCCTCCTGCGTTTTTTTCTAACAAGGAACCGAGAGCGTCCTCTGGTATACGCCATCTGTATCCTGCCAGCCGGTATCCCTGGAGAGTGCCGTCATTGAGATACCTGAGGATGGTGTTCCGGTGGACTCTCAGTTGACTTGCTGCCTGTGTAACCGTTAGTAGTTTCTGCATCGTTCCCAAGGTTGCCATTTCAATCCTCTTTCCTTGGGGCTTCCCTAGTGAGCCTTTGCGCGACGGTCTATGTAGGTTCAGGTGGCAAGGGGTACACAGCGTAACAAGATTGCCCAAATCATTCCTCTCGTTGTTACCGTCAAGATGGTGAACCACTAAGTTCTCTACCGTGCCGCATTTTTGGCACTTGTGGCTATCCCTAACTAAGACTGTATTATATATCTTCCAGTAGTTGCCATTGTGCCCTTGGACTCGCCGCAGGTTTTTCGCATAGCCACTCGCTAGCTGATGGACACGCTGACGTGATATGCCGTACAGTTGGGCTATGCGACCATAGGAATAGCCACAGTCGCGCAGCCTCCTCATGTTCTCTCTTCGCTCTTCCATCGCATAGTCATTATATACCACCTCTTGACATGGTGTCAAGTCCCCCCTTATAGCTAATGCCCAAAATAATTTAAGAAAATTTTCAACAAAAAAGTAATCATACTCTTGACATAATCAAAATATGTATGTTATGCTAAAAAAGAGGAGGGAAAATGTCAGAAGAATTTTATGCGGGGCCAGAAGCTGCCCCAACGCCAAAGCAAGGTGGGCGACCATCATGGATGTGGCCGGTAATTGTTATTGCTGTTGTGGCAATTCTTGTGCCGGTCATTCTGTTAAGTCGTGCTCCGGCTCAGAGCGACGAGATCACGCTATCCATGCTCAATGACAAACTGGTAGCCATCAGCACCGAGCAGGAGAACCTGATGGACAGGCTTATTTCACTGGAGGGTGAGATGGGAGGACTGGCCGGAACAGTTGGCGCAATTGAAACGCATCTGGGCGATTTGGAGGGTATCCTTGATTTTGATGAAGATGTTATTATATTATTAGATGAATTGACAGTTGCGGTCACGGACATTCAAGGTAGTCTCGATGAGATCAAAGGGATGTTAGTGGCCTGTAATTGCACCGCGCCGGAAGAACCGGAGGCATAGTAACCATGAAAGGTGCGGTGATTTTGAAAGTGACCGAACCTGGTCACAAAGGTAGGGTGATATATGGATGGCTAAAGGTTTAATTTCAGTAGCAATAGGGCTGGTTGTGTTTATCATGGTCAGCGAGCTGGTGGATGCGTTGGTTACTGGTACCGACACTGGGTCGGTCATAATCCAGAACATCTTGGCTCTGGCAGTAGCGATAGGTGTGGTGCTTGCGGCACTCACCACGTTCCTGAAGAGCTAACCGGCACCGAGGGGGCAGGGGCAACTCTGCCCCCTCGAAACTAAGTAGGAGGTAACAAGGAATGGCGAAGGCTAAAAAGCAAGGCAAGCGTGTATCTGGCCTGACAGCCGACACCAAGACTGCTGCGGGGCATCTGGCCACAGGGTATCGCAACCGCAAGGGGCGATTCGGGGGCAAGCCCAAGCCACCAGGGGCTGTGAAGGTGAAGCAAGTTGAGGGTGGCAAGTGGGCTGTCTTTGACTACAGCTAAAACTAAGGAGGTAACAAGGAATGGCGGCAGGTTGGAAGCAATTCGGGATAACGGGGGTAGTGATATCCCCCCAGCGATACACCAGTACATTGAAGTGGCAAATAGGCAAGTCGCTGACTGCATCACGATTGGCTGCGGCCTTGTCTGAGGACAGCCACAAGAAGGTGAGTACGGAGACCGCCGCGAAGGTCCTGAGGAAGTACCCGCCGAAGAAATGGTCGCCTAGTAAGAGGAGGTAACAAGGAATGGCAATCAAGGGAGTACCACCATACGTAAGGGCGGCGGAGCGCAGAAAGAAGGCCGCGTTAGCGGCTTATAAGCGTGCCGAGAAAGCCTATATGAATGCCCAAGCCGCTGAGGGCCGGGCGCTCGCCAAGTGGAAACCCGACAGATATGGCTGATACAACAGGAGGTAATCATGGCAATCAAGAGGAAGGGGATAGAAACCACGACACAGCCCCATAAGCGGAAGCCTCGGCGACCTAGCGGGTATCTGAAGCCTCCATACGCTCGGCCTTCTGGTCCGGTACCTGAGGGTATGGAATGGAATCCACAGAAGGGCATCTGGGTTAAGGCGCGACGCTGGACAAGCTCTATCAAGCCACAAAGGAGGAGAAGGAAATGAGCAAGCGACTATTTGGCAGCCACTACTACTCCTTTGAAGATCACTACAAGACAAAGGGAGAAGCGCAGAAGGCCGCCGCTAAGTTTCGCGTCAAGGGCAAGTATCATGTCAGGGTTGCTAAGACAGGACTGGGGCCAGCCGGATGCGAATACTGGGGTGTCTATCTAAGGGTTAAGTAAAGGGGGTAACTATGGGCAGTACAGAAAAGAAGCTGCAAGAGTTGACGAGGCAGAGAGACCGTAAATTGGCGGCCATCGACAAGCAAATCAAAGTCGTAGAGGCCAAGAAGCGTGCTCTGCAGGCGAAGTGGAATGATGTGCATGAGGCGTTTCGCC
>JAWOCP010000158.1:0-5693 GCA_046483735.1 Dehalococcoidia bacterium | reverse complement strand
AGTTCCAGGAAGCCCTCATAATCCATAGCAATCTCCTCCTTAGCCGTGATTTCTGCGGCAAGATCCTAGTTTTCCCAGCTGGATCTTCAGGCACTAGCCAAGCGATACCCAATGATTAAGTGTTTCCAGTGAGGGCAATTGAATCTTTCTGGTCTCGGTAATCCAGATGTACTCATTGACAAGTGCCAGCAATGTTGAGTCTGGCCGTCCTAGCTTATGAGGAAGCTCGTCAATCTGGAAGCCTTTACTTCGACATAGATCTCCGATGTCAAGGGTAAGCTTCCTGATCTCTTTCAGGTACCTGATGTATGATCCGGGGCTGCCGCTGCATTCAAAGGCAACTCGAATTGCTTCATCCCAGGGCATCAATGCTTTCGGCCTGATGGCGAAGAGGATTTTGGAGGCGGCGGTCGGCCCGATACTGATTTCCAGATCTCTACCGCCACGTATACGTCGGGCCCCGGCCATATCCTTCAGTGCGCCATAAGCCCAGGCGGGTGCTTCTAACTCACCGTCTTCCAGCTCCCACAGAGGTTTGTTGGCCTCAAATAGGCCAGCACCCTTTGTCTGGTACCAGTCTGCGATACTCTCTGAGGCCACATCGTGCTGGTCTTCGGCAAGATGCCGGCATCCCCAATCGTTCAACCATGTCAGCAGGGAGCGGCAGTGTTCAGGATTTGCCAGGTCTATGTTGCTGCCTGTACCATCACTCAAGAGTTTGAGTGACTTGTTGAATGGGGTTAGAGAATTATACATGGCGCTGGCGAGAGCCAGCTTGTATAGGGTGACGCTCTCGTGATTCATGGTTAAGAAACCTCCCACTATTGACTTCGTTCAGGCGCCTAGTGGCTTGGTGCGTGTATCCAGTTTGGGTCAAGGTACAGCTGCTGTTGTGATCTCTCAAGGCAAACAGCCTAGTCTGAGCAGAATATCCTACTCGATCGAACCAACAAACAACAGAACGCCACGGACAGTATAGCAAACAAGTTTGCTACAGATTGAGTGCTATTTCCCCAAAATACCCGATCCTAATGCTAGCCCGTTATCGGCACGGAGAGACCCCTTTTTTTCTTCCACATAGTCACATATTCAAGAACTCTGGGCTTGATCAGGTTTCCGTACCAATCCTGGCCGTAATAGATATTCGACTGGCCAATACCGCCAGCGAGTCTTAGGTTCGGCGGTGCTATTCTCGCTTTCTGCAATTCCGTCGCTCTCAGGACGTGGAAGTCGCGCTTGTCTTGAGGGATCAGCAAGCAGTTCTCTCTTTCCGCTTCGACAAAGTACTCAGCATTGTGACCACCCGGCAGTTGTCTGTGTGAGCCGGGGGGTGGTGCCTGCCTGTCTCTGTAAACCTTTGCGTCTTCGTACCAACCAACGACGAGTGACTTCTTCTTCGTTGGGTGCCTCGCGACCCAGATGACTAGCACGCCCGGGACTGATTGCTCTGTTCTTCCGGCACCAAGCTTTGTGATGTTGATTGACCGCGGACGTGTCCCACCGGGTTCCACAAAACCATACATCTTATCCCGAAGAGGTTGGAAGTTCAATATTTCACCGCCAAATCCATGCTGCGGCACGTAAGAACCACCGCCCACCGGCGTATCTCCTACAAGCCCCTGATATCTTTTCATCCACGCGATATTGAAGAAGACAATTCTGCCCATATGCCTTTTACCTCCATGATTTTGAATAGCCTTCACGTGGCCCAGTCTCTTCCCAATAATTCAGCCTGTTCCAGTACGGTCAAGGTTGCCTTTTCTTGTTTGTCAGGTGGGTATCCATATTTTCGGAGAAGTCGCCTAACCATAGTCCGCAGTTTGGCGCGTGCGCTCTCCCTGACCGTCCAGTCGATGGTCGCATTCCGGCGCACGGTCTCCACCAATTCACGCGCCAAGGTCTTGAGAACTTCATCCCCCAGCACCTTCACAGCACTATCGTTGACCTCCAGCGCATCATAGAAGGCCTCCTCGTCTTCAGTCAGACCGAGTTTCTCGCCCCGTGACCTTGCCTCACGCATCTGTTTTGCCAGCTCGATGAGCTCCAGGATAACCCGCGTAGCTTCTATGGTGCGATTCTGATACCGGCGGATCGTTCTTTCCAGCATGTCGGCAAACGACCTGGATTGAACGAGGTTCTTTCTGGAGCGCGCGCGGATCTCGTCATTTAGAAGCTTGTGCAGCAGTTCAAGCGCCAGATTGCGATGCGGCATCCTCTGGACCTCGGCCAGGAACTCATCGGAGAGAATGGAGATATCCGGTTTCTTCAGCCCGGTGGCACTGAAGAGATCGATGACCTGGTCGGAGGAAACTGCTTTGGAGACGATCTGCCTTATGGCAGAATCCAGCTCCTCCTCAGTCTTGCCGGGCACCCTGGTATTCTTGGCAATTGCCGACCTGACCGCCTGGAAGAAGCCCACATCATCCTTGATCTCCAATGCCTTCTCGTGAGGAACAGCAAGGGCAAAGGCACGGGACAGTTCCGTTACGGCCTGGAGCAGTCTTGCTTTGCCATCTGACTGCACCAGAATATGCTCGATGGCGGCCGGTATGACCGAAATCCGCTCAGCGGGCGTGCCAGTGGCGAAGAGCGAGTAATCGAAGCCGTGGAACATGGCTGCTACGACTTCATACTTCTCAAGCAGGATGGCAACGGCTTCTTCCTGGGGTATACCGGTCTCACTGCGGGCGCTTTCTGTGTAATCGGCCAGCGCGCTCTTGAGTTCATCGGCGATTCCCAGGTAATCAACCACTAGTCCTCCAGGCTTGTCCTTGAACACACGGTTAACCCGAGCAATGGCCTGCATCAGTCCATGGCCACGCATCGGCTTGTCAATATACATCGTGTGTAGACAAGGAGCATCGAAGCCGGTCAGCCACATGTCGCGGACAATAACGAGCTTCATCGGATCAGCCGGGTCTTTCATGCGTTGTTTGATTCTCTCCCGCCTGTCCTTGTTGCGGATATGAGGTTGAAAATGCGGCGGGTCACTTGCCGAGCCGGTCATGACTACCTTGATAGAACCCTGGTCATCATCCTCATTGTGCCAGGATGGGCGGAGTCTGATGATGGCGTCATAAAGGTCAACGCAGATGCGGCGGCTCATGCAGACGATCATGCCCTTACCGGCCATCGCCTCTAACCTCTGTCCAAAATGCTCTACGATATCTTTGGCTATCAGGTGAATGCGCTTCTCGGTGCCGACCATGGCTTCAAGCCTGGCCCATTTTGTCCGGAGCTTTTCCCTCGTCATCTCCTCCTCGCCCTCTGTCACCTCTTCGAACTCAGGGTCAATGTGCGGTCTTTCCTCTTCCTTGAGCTCAAGCTTGGCCAACCGGCTCTCGTAGAAGATGCGCACCGTAGCGCCGTCTTCAACAGCCTGCTGGATGTCATAGATGCTAATATAGTCCCCGAAGACAGCGGGGGTATTTCTATCAGCCTTTTCAATGGGAGTGCCGGTAAAGCCGATAAAAGAGGCATGAGGTAGGGCGTCTCTCATGTTACGGGCCAGGCCGTCGACGAAATCATACTGGCTGCGATGCGCTTCGTCGGCGACAACGACGATATTGCGCCTATTGGAGAGCAGGGGTAGCCTCTCGTGGTTCTCCGGCAAAAACTTCTGGATAGTGGTGAAGATGATGCCACCGGAAGCCACCTTCAGGAGCTCTTTTAGATGTGCCCGCGTCTCTGCCTGAGCTGGGTTCTGTCTGAGCAGGTCCTGAGCGACGGCGAAGTTGTCGAAGAGCTGATTGTCCAGATCGTTACGGTCGGTAAGCAGAACTAAGGTGGGGTTCTCCGTGGCGGGCTGCAGTATTATCTTGCCGGCGTAGAAGACCATGGTGAGGCTCTTGCCTGCCCCCTGGGTATGCCACACCACGCCAACACGTTTGTCTCCCGAGGGCGATGTTGCCTTCAGGGTGGCTGACACCGCAGCATTGACAGCGTGATACTGATGATAAGCAGCGACCTTCTTCACGACTCTCTTGCCATCATCTTCAAAAAGAACGAAATGACGGATGATATCTAGGAGCCTCTGTCTGTCGAACATGCCCCTAATGACGACCTCCAGTTCCGGGATGCTCTGCGGAGCTACGCTCTGGCCATCAGCAGTGCGCCAGGGCAAGAACCACTCCCAACCCGAGGTGAGAGTGCCGACCCTCGCCTCGGTGCCGTCGCTTACGACCAGCAACTCGTTATGTTGGAAGAAAGACGGTATGTCGGACTTGTAGGTTTCCAGCTGGTTGAACGCGCTCTTGATGGTGGCGTTCTCATCCGCAGGATTCTTCAGTTCAACCACAGCCAGCGGCAAGCCGTTGAGGAAGACTGCGATATCCGGCCGGCGTGTTCGTTGTCCCTCGATGACCGTGAACTGGTTCACTACGAGCCAATCGTTACGTTCATGGTTCTCATAATCGACGAGCCAGGCTTTGTTGTAGACAATGCGCCCATCAGCGTTGCGATACTCAACATCTACGCCATCGGCGAGCATTCTGTGGAACCGGCGATTATTGAGAACCAGGCTGGGGCTCTCGGAACGGGTCAGCTTCTTGAAGACATCATCCAGGGCCTCAGCGGGAATACCTGGATTCAGAGCATGCAGGGCAGCCCGCAGCCTGCCTGCCAGCACCACGTCCACATAGCTTGCCCGCTCCGGTATCATGCCATCGCAGGCGATATCTGGTCCTGGCAAGTACTGATAGCCCAATTCTGCGAACCAGGCGACAGCAGCCTCTTCAACTATTGATTCAGTTAACCTAGCCAACCTCTGCATCAACTGCTTTCTTTCTCGAACTCATCCCCGCTCAATCCAAGCTTTTCCTGCACCCGCCGTATCATGCATTGACTCCGATGTTCTAGGAAAGTTGTGTAACGTCGATAGTCAAGATACTCTCTATCAATCAGAGCTGTTTTCATCTCAGTATCATCAACATCTGCGAAGTAATCCGCTGGGTGTTGATTGCTTTTGTTCCTATTCTTCGTCTTTGCCAGAATCCAGAAATTGGCGAAATTATTAATTTGCGATGGCTCAAATCTCTTATCTCGCAATGCAGAGCGTGGAAAGATATGGTCAATTTCGGGTGCATTACCTTCATACTTGAAGTCGACACCCGTTAACCCCTGGATCAGGTGAAGTGTAAGAACATGATTGGATTGGAGTAAGTCATCAAACGACCGTATTCTTTCCCAATAACTAATCCACCACCAAGTGCTCTCGAGGGGGAAAGTTGCGTCATTATTATCAACAAGAGGTACTAGTTCGTCTCGGATGAACGCCCATACTCGGCTATCCCCATACCGCGAGAAAGGCTTAGCAAATCCAAAAAGGTACAGTGCTTTCCTAACTCTAGAGATTTGATCATTTGGAACTTGATGTTTCTTGGTATGGAAAAGATAATAAACAAGAGGTACCAGGGTATTTGATCCACCGAGTATTGCACTATTTGCACACCAACACTGATTCTGAACGAAGTCTACTATTGAACGAATAGCGTTACAGCATTGTTCAAAATTGTCTCTGAGCTTCATAACATTCTTCTTCTTCCGTAGAAGATCTATATCAAATTTCGTACCTAGATTTGAAACGGCAAAGAGGCAGCGGATAACGAAGTCATTGTTGAGCTCAAAAGAGTTACTTCTATTGATTTCCCTTATGAATTCGGGTAGGTACTGACGTGAACCCCATGAAACTGGAG
>JAWOCP010000121.1:0-6855 GCA_046483735.1 Dehalococcoidia bacterium | reverse complement strand
AATCTGTCCCCGGGCCGTAAACCCAGCCCCAGCAGCGCATTACCCAGCCTGTTACATCGTTCGTTCCACTGTTTAAAGGTTAGGGAGCGGCAGAGATCCTTGGCTCCCATCTTGTCGGGATGCAGGTAAGCGTTGTTCCTTAACACATCTCCGGCATTCAACCATTTGCCCATTTGTTTACCTCCTGTCTGTGATGTAGTGCCTCATTATACCAACCCCACTGACCTCCTTCCAGCCCTCACAGCCCCCGAGACGGTTCAATAATCATTCTGCACAGTCCCGACGAAAAATCTGCCGGACCCTTCCTTCGCTCAGAAGGACAAACGGAGGTTACCGAACAAGCTCCTCAGCTCCCTCGATGAGCTTCCTTAGCCTATCTCGGCATGCAGGTTCTACCTGCGGAACTCTGCTCAGGACTTCTTGCCCCACTTTTCTATCCACATGTTTTTCACCTGTGGGTTAACTGCGTAGCGGGGCCATTCCCCTTTAAGGGCCATGACAGCCTGGCTCATCGGCTTGTGCCAGAATTCCGGGCCCGAGTCGGCTATAGCAGAGTACCAGGCACTGTGGCCGGTCAGGATGACGTTGGGCATCTTCAGCAGCGGGTTATCCGGCGCCAGGGGTTCATCCACAGTGACATCGAGTCCTGCGCCGGCGATAATCCCTTCCTGCAGCGCTCTGATGAAACCCGGCTGGTCCAGGATGTCTCCCCGGGAAACATTGACCAGGTAACAGGAAGACTTCATCTTCTTGAACTGTTCATAGCCGAGCATGCCTTTCGTCTCTGCGGTAACCAGGGCGTGGACGATGATGCAGTCTGACTCCTTGAGGAGTGTATCTAAATCTACCGGCTCTATCCCCCGGCTCGCCAGAACCAGCCCCAGAATATAAGGGTCATACCCGATAACTCTCATCCCCAGCCCCTTGGCCTTGAGGGCTGACGCTGTACCTGTGCTGCCCAGGCCTATGATGCCGACGGTCTGGTCGCGTAGCCGGAATACGGGGGGCTGAGCAATCTCTGCCACCGCTTTCCTGTTGGGAGGCACAAAATTGACCTGTCTCTCCTTCACCGCTTTGTCCAGCTGGAGAAGCTTGCGGCCCAGAGCCAGCATGAGGGCTATGGCATGGTCCGACACTTCGTCTATGCAGTAATCAGGAGTATTGGTGACAACTATGCCACGCTCGGTGGCGGCTGCTATATCGATCCGCTCATAACCCAGACCGAGGCTGGCCAGGATTCGGCACCTGGGAAGTTGGTCAAGTACCCGCCGCGTGAAGGGCTGAAGCGGACCCGAACATATCACGGCATCGGCCTCCGCAGCATTCGCGATAAGCTCATCTTCCGTTCGCCAGAACCCATTGACCAGCGTGACATCCAGAGGCTCCAGCAGTTTATCTCCCATATCCACAGTTGGGACTTGGACGGCATTAACAACTTTGAAGCTCATTATCTCCTCCTTTCTCGAATTATCCTCGGCTTCATTCCCGCTTTAGCTTCCTTTAGCTAATCACGACTCCTGATAATAGGCCATATGCTGTAGTGCAACGGGCATATTGGGCAGCCACCGGATACAAGGCGTAGTAATCATCTCTTGCGGCTGGTGAAAACGGACACTCTGGCACGTCGGGTACAGCAATGACCTCTTCACACCATGGCCACCTCCTTTGCACGGTGACAGAGTAGAATAAGAGTAGAATATCTGAAAAGGGCTTTTCTTTGAATGGATTCGTGTTTTTCGGCAGATAACTAGGTTCTTCCATAACCCTACATGCCAGCCTCTGTTTCCCCCAAGCTAGCTGTCCGACCACCATCGAACTACAACATACTATACCACGCCCCGCCGCGCTGTCAATAGCGCGGGGACCTGCTCCACCGGCGCTCTACCGACTCCGCCTGACCTGCTTGATCTTGCGCCGAAGCGGCGCGTACACAAACAGTCCCACCACTACCACCACCCCTATGATTAACCCGATCAGCGGCCAGTTGGCTGCCGGCTGAATCTCCTCAAAGTTGGCCGTTATAGAGTAGTTGCCATCCATGGTGATGGTAGTCTGGCCAGAGGTTACGCGGGCGATGGTGTCGACTTCGCCGGTCCAGTTACCAAAGCGGTGGAGCTCCTCGGCCTCGACAGCGAGGTCCACCACCTCCCCGGCCAGGTAAGTGTATACCCCCTCGCCGGGAACGGTTACCGACCCCCCGGCGGTGCTGGAGATGGTCAGGTCATAGGTAATGAACTGCTTCGCGCTCAAGAAGGCATAGGTCTCGCCATCAACGATATTCCAGAAATAACCGTCATCTGTCTCGCCGTGAGCGACGGCGGTAATGTCCCACGCCACCGCGAGGAAGGTGGCGATGTCCCGCATTGCCGCCGCAGTCTTGCCAGCACCCCCATCACTTGTCTCCACCCCGGAAGCCTCCCTGTCCCAGAAGGAGTTCTCCACAATGTCGTCATTCCCCCCCACCAGGCCACCAACCGAGCTGTTGCCGGTCACGCTGCCGAGGGCATAGCAGCCGCTGATAGTGTCCCGATTGTATCCCACCAGTCCGCCCACCAGGTCATCGCCATTCACACTGCCGTTAGCATAAGACCTGGCCACAGTGGCATAAAGGTCATTGTATCCCACCAGGCCGCCAACACGCGAACCACCGCTCACGTTGCCGCTGGCATAACAATTGGCCACAATGCCATCCCAATTGTGTCCCACCACGCCCCCTATATTCCACCACTCGCCGGTCACATCACCGCTGGCATAGCTATTCCTCACCGTGCCCTCGTTCCCCCCCACCAGGCCACCAACACCTCCATCGCCGGTCACGCCGGCACCGGAATACGAGTTGCTCACCATGCCCATATTGTATCCGATGACACCACCGACCAGAATATCATGACCGGTCACGTTGCCGCTGGAGTGACAGTCGTCCACTGTCCCTGACCCGGCGTTGAACCCCACCAGGCCACCGACGCGCGAACCACCCGTCACGTTAGCGATACAGTAGGAGTTACTGACATTGCCGGCGCTCAGCCCCACCAGGCCACCCACGCCCACGTCACCGGACACACGGGCGTTCACCACGCCCACATCCTCGATGACCCCACCGTCACCCACCCCCGCCACAACACCGAACAGCCCCACACCAACTACGTCAGGTCGGTCGATGAAAAAGTCCCTGATTTCATATCCCTGGCCGTCGAAGGTGCCGATAAACGGGTCGAACGAGTCCTGCGAATAAATCCCGATCGGCTGCCAGCCCTGTCCTTCATGCGCTGCCTCGCCCGCCAGCTCTTCATAACCGGCAACAGTGGCATCGAGGTCGTTCATCAGCAGATAGCCGCCACTCAAGTTATCTCTGACAGCGTGCAGGTCATACCAGTCCCGTATCTCCGTCGCGGGAGACGCTTCAGCAACCGCTGTCGGCAGCGGCAACATCAAGCTGCAGATGACGAGCAAGACAATCAGGCTGCATACGAGCTTCTTCTTGTCTTTCATTTCCGCACTCTCCTTAAATCCAGCTTAAAATCCCTGAAAAACAGCTCCGCTAGAAATAGTTCAGTTTTCCCAACAATTTCCCCCTTCCCAACAATTTCCCCCTTAAGATAAGGGGGATAAAGGGGGTTACTCTACATAACTCCCCTTGCCCCTCTTACCTTAAGAGGGGGATTTTAGACAACCTTACCTGTTACCTTGCCCCCGGCCCTGAACAGGTCCCCAAGACCGGAGGCCAGCACGGGCGATGCCTGTTACGGAGCTGCCGGCATAACCTCTATTTCACCGCTTGCTGGCACACCTGGTAACCGAGGTCAAAGGCCTTGAGATTAACCGGAGCCACCTTAGCCGGGAAACGTTCCTCGATAGCTTCCTTTATCGTAGTTATCTTCAGCGGCAGCAGCTCGGTACCAAATAATGCCCCCAGCATCACAATGTTGGCCGCCAACAGGCTGCCGGCTTCCCGGGCAATTTGATTGGCATCCAGCTTGATTATCTTGCCGGTGATGCTGTTCAGCTTTTCCAGTACCTGGTCCAGAGTGGGATAGATGCTCTGGCCCAGGGCGACGGTGAACGGGACTATCGGTACCGTATTGAGGATGGCCAGGCCCGACTTGGATAGAAAGCTTGCGTTCCTCAGTGCCTCGGAAGGCTCCATCGCTATGATAACGTCGCACTTCCCGGCCGGGATGAGGGGACCATAGACATCCTCTCCGACTCTGATGATGCTGGTTACCGAGCCACCCCTGACCGCCATGCCCAGTATCTCGGACCCGCGCACGCTCAATCCATCGGCAATGGCAGCCTTTCCCAGCAGTTCCGACATCAGAATTACCCCCTGCCCGCCAACACCAGTAATCAGTATGTTAAATTCTTTTGTCATTTGCTTCACTCCTGTACTATAGCTTTGTAGGGGCAAACCTGGGCACAGATTCCACAACCGGTGCACATGGGAGTGTCAATTACCGCTTTGTCCCCCTGTCTTACTATCGCCGGGCAACCCAGAAGCTTGATGCAGGCCTCGCACTTGGGGTCGCACTTGTCCGGGTCCACGCGGTAGGGAACGACCTTCACTCCTGCCTTTTTCTTGTCCCGCAGCTCAATCATGGCACACAGCCCCCGGGAAACCACCACCGCCGGGCCCTGGAACCTGATTGCCTTTTCCACAGTCTGGGTCGTTGTTTTCAGGTCAAAGGGGTCGACGACCTCCACGAATTTCACTCCGCAGGCCCTGGCTATGTCCTCTGGTTTTAGCGCAACAGCCTCCTCTCCGGTAGCGGTATAGCCGGTACCGGGGTGGGGCTGGAAGCCGGTCATGGCCGTGGCCGAGTTATCGAGCACGACCATGGTGATATTTGCCTTGTTATAGACCGCGTTTATCAGCGGTGGGATACCGGCATGAAAGAAGGTTGAATCGCCCAGGTGGGCTACTATCGGGGCTTCCACTACATGGGCCATACCATTGGCCAGCCCGAAGCTTCCTCCCATACAGACGGTGGTGTCCACAGCCTGTAGTGGTGGGTTCAAACCCAGCGTGTAGCAGCCGATATCACTGGGGTAGACAGGCTCTACACCTTCGCCAAGTTCTCTGGCCACTCTCTGTGCTGCCACAGTAATGGCGCGGAAAGAGGCGCGGTGAGGGCAGCCGGGACATAAGGCCGGCGGCCTCAAGGGCAGAAGCGGAGCTGCCTCCTGTTCCAGCTTGTCCAGCGCGGCGAAATCGACCGGCAGCTTGGCTCCCGTCAATTTGGTGATGGCCTCAGTGACCTTCCTGGTGGATAGCTCTCCTATTCCAGTCACCACGTCCTTCCCGTGAACCTTGACCGGTACACTATGTTCTCCCACCATGGCCTTCACATGTAGCTCGACAAACGGGTCCAGTTCCTCTACCACCAGCACCTCCTTCACCGACTTCAGCAGTTTCATTACCAGTTCCTCGGGCAGGGGATGCGGTGTTCCAATCTTCAGTATGGAGACCTTTTTCTCAAGTCCCAGCCACTTCACCGCCTCCATCGCATAACTGTATGACAGGCCGCAGGCAATGATACCCAGCTCGGCTTTGTCCGCCATTTGCAGCTTGTTATAGGGCAGTGTATTTGCCGCTTTCTTTATCTTTTCGAACCTTTCCAGCATTAAGGGCTTGTTTATTCTGGCCGTACGCGGGACATAGACATAGAGGCTGGGCTCTTTCTTGAAGGAGCCCTTTCTCCTCTCCCGCGAAATCTCTCCCAGGACGATATCGCTCCGCCCGTGGCCTATCCTGGTCACCGACCTGAACATGAACATCTGCCCGAATTCCTCTGACAACCGGAAGGCATCCACCAGCATGTCTTTCGCTTCCTGCAGTGAGGACGGCTCAAGAACCGGTATGAAGCCCTGCTGTGCAACCCAACGACTATCCTGCTCATTCTGCGAGCTCCACGCCCAGGGGTCATCGGCCACGACCAGAACGAATCCTCCCTTGGCGCGGATGTGGCTGGCCGTCATCAAGGGGTCGTGGGCTACGTTTACTCCCACATGTTTCATTGATGCCATGGCCCTTACCCCGCAGATGGAAGCGCCCAGGGCAACCTCAAAGGCCGTTTTCTCATTGGTTGACCACTCGACATACATGTCGACCTCTTTGGCCACCCCGGCCAGGGTTTCCATTATTTCACTTGACGGCGTACCCGGATAGGCAGCCGCCACCTGGACCCCGGCCTCTATTGCCCCCCTTGCTATCGCTTCATTGCCCAGGACAAACAGTCTTTCTCCTGGAGCATCCGAACTAATGGTTAATTCTTTCAACATAACCTCCTTTCTTGCACTAGGCTTTCTCAGTTTTGATTCTTACGTTCAATTTCGGCCATTTTGCCCCGACAAGTCGGGATTTCTCACCTCCATATTCTCATAGTTGCCCCGATTCCATCGGGGCCTGCCTTAAGAGGGTGATTCTCTCTCTGCATAAATTCCAAATGAGAAAATCCAAACAAAATGTAAAAATACAGACTTCTCATCTTTGATTTCTCATGTTTGACTCTTGATTTGTCATTTTGATTTTTTATATTTGACCTTTGATTTTACGTTGGTTTGTCATTTTGATTTTTGCCCTTTGATTTTTGAATTCCCGTAATTGTTTGACCTTTGTAATTTGGCATTACTTACTTTTCCTCTTATCCCGACTTCGTCGGGATAAGAGGAAAAGTAAGTAATGCCAAATTACAAAGGTCAAACAATTACGGGAATTCAGAAATCAAAGGGCGAAAATCAAAATGACAAACCAACGTAAAATCAAAGGTCAAATATAAAAAATCAAAATGACAAATCAAGAGTCAAACATGAGAAATCAAAGATGAGAAGTCTGTATTTTTACATTTTGTTTGGATTTTC
>JAWOCP010000128.1:0-13247 GCA_046483735.1 Dehalococcoidia bacterium | reverse complement strand
CGGGGGTCACCCAGGCAATTAGTATTGGTACTTCTGACGGACTACCCTCGTCCTCCACGACACTCAGCAGATTTATGTCACTCTTAGCTCTATGTAACAGAGGGTGATGCTATCAATGTCGACGTTCTAATTCCTTTGATTGCTACGATCGCATATATCCCCCTGTTTGGGATCTCGCTATCCAATCGACCCTGGAACAGAAAGCAGCAATTCTTCTTCTTGTTCCTGGTTCCCGCACTCTTATGGAGCCTCTTTGGCTTTTTAGGTCGAACCGATTTCTTTGTCGAGGACAAGTCCTTCGCGGTCAAATTCGTCCTTTGCGCTACTATCTGGATGCTGGTTCAATTCCATTACTTTGTTTCCTCCTTCTACCGCTCGGAACGTATCAAGGTTCCTTCGGCCTATTCTTTCCTTATAGCCACTGTTGTCCTGACGGCCCTGGGCTACATTCCAAGGGAAATCAATATCAGGGCCGGCTCCGTTGTTGTCGATTACGGTCCGTGGATTATTGTTATAGGCCTCCTTTTTCTTTCCACCATAGGCGTCAGGGATGTATATTCTTTGCTGCAAAGGCGCAAGACTTCGTACGACCCGCCAGAGCGTAACCAGATTACCTATTTGCTCGTTGCTATCGCCATCCTGGCCGTTTTTCTCCTGGTCGACCTGCTGCCGCCCTTCGCTCAATATCCCGTTGCCCATGTAGGTAACTTGCTCGTGGCCTGCACCTTAACCTACGCTGTCATGACCCACCACCTGCTGGATATGAGCGTTGTATTTCGTCGCGCCTTGACGTATCTGGGTATGTATGGCCTGGGGGTTGCCATTATCTTGCTGGTTTTCTTGCTGGCTCGTTTATTCTTTGGTTTCAGACCCCACTCCGCCAGCTTGGCACTAACCATCGGTCTGGCAATTCCGGTCAGCATCTTCTTGCTTCAAAAGGTGCATGACCCCTGGCGACATAAGGTTGAGACAGCTTTTGTCGGGGCAAGACACCATTCTAGGCAACAGCTATCTCAGTTTGTCACCCAGATACATAATGTTTCCAGCATAGAGCAGCTCGGCGGCGAGTTCATATACCTGCTTTCTCAATCTATCGACTGTCGGATAGCCTGTCTGCTTCTGCCTCAAGCTGAAGAACATGGTTTTGGCGCCCGGTCTACTTACCCTCGTGGGACGGATAGCCCCATTACGGAGTTGAAGCTGAGGTCTGATAGTCCTATCACAGCCTGGCTGAAGCGAGAGAAGACCATCCTGCCGGAAAGGAATATCAACATCTATCCCGAATTCAAATCCATATGGCAGGATGAAAGAGAAGAGATTCGGTTGGCGGAGGTAAAGGTATTCGTTCCCTTAATAAACATGGAGGAGCTCGTGGGTGTTCTAGCAATAGGAGAGAGACGGGACGGCAAACCTTACACCGTTGAGGAGTTTGACTTGCTGAATTCCATCGCCGCCCAGGTGGCAGCGGGCATGGAAAAGGAATACATCTATGAACAGTTGCGAGAACAGGGCAAGGAAATGGCCTTCATCAACCGTTTGACCACAATCGTGACCTCCAGTGTAAACATTGAGACCATATTTGAAGGTTTCGTCAAGGAACTCAAGAAGATGGTGGATTTCGACTGGATAACAATTGCCTTGCTTGATGGAGACGAGGTCTATTTCCTGGCTCTCTCCACCAGCATCGGTTCTCCCTGGCAGAGGAACGAAAGGATACCACTTGAAGGCACGGCTACGGAGTGGGTGTGCCGGGAGAGGAAAAGCTTATACGAAGCTGATCTGGCACAATACCAAAGGTTCTGGACCGGGGAGCATCACCTGGACAAAGGGATTCGCTCTATTGTTTACCTGCCCCTGGCTATCAAAGACCAGAGCATTGGCAGTTTGATTGTGGCCAGTCGCCACCCTGATGCTTTTAGTGCTAAACAAATCAAACTCCTGGAGCAAGTGGCCCTGCAGATTGCTACCCCCGTTGAGAATTCCCAGCTTTATGCCCGAGCGGAACAGAGGTCTCGTATCGACGAGCTCACCGGCCTGTTCAACCGGCGCCATTTCGAAGAGCGGCTCAAGGAGGAGCTTGCCCGGCATGCTCGCTATGGCGATGTGTTTTCCATTTTTCTGCTTGACCTTGACAATTTCAAGACCTATAACGATATATACGGGCATCCTTCTGGAGATGCCCTGCTGAATCAGATAGGGAAGATTATTAGGAACTCTGTCAGGAATGCTGACCAGGCTTTTCGCTATGGCGGCGATGAATTCATTGTCATTCTACCCCATACAGTCACGCATGATGCCCGTGTCGTAGCTGAACGAGTTCGGGAGGGGATTGCCGGGGAGATGGAGAAGAAGGGAAGTGCCGTAACCTGTAGCATTGGTTTGGCCAGTTATCCATCAGATGGTGTGATACCAGGAGAGCTTGTCAACGTGGCCGATACTGCTCTTTATTTTGCCAAGCGGACTGGAGGTAATCGAGTCTATCTGTCGTCCAAAATCCTTTCGGAGCCGCTGGAAAACGCAGGGGTTTATGCCAGGCGTAATGGTTTGAGTGCCATTTATGCCCTGGTGTCGACAGTGGAGGCCAAAGACCCCTACACCTATGGTCATTCCAGGAAAGTCAACACCTATGCCGTAGCCTTAGCCGAGGCGATTGGGCTATCTCCCGACGAGGTATCCAGGGTGAGCACTGCTGCCTTGCTTCACGACATCGGCAAAATCGGCATTCCAGACAAAGTGCTTAACAAGAAAGGGAAGCTAACCAAGGAAGATTGGGAATTGATCAGGTCTCATCCCAGATTAGGGGCAAACATCGTCAGCAACATACCCGAGCTGGTTCCTTGTGTGACTAGCATTTTGTATCACCATGAGAGATGGGATGGCGGTGGCTATCCCGAAGGACTGAAAGGCGAAGAGATTTCCATAGAAGCTCGCATCCTTACCGTAGCCGACAGCTATGAGGCTATGAGTTCCGCCCGTCCTTACCGCCCCGCATTATGCAGCGAAAAGGTGCTGAAGGAGCTCCGGCGATGTGCCGGGACCCAGTTTGACCCTGAGCTGGTGGAGGTGTTCATCGGCATTATCGAGTCCGGACTTCCTGAAAAGGTGAGCATAGCTCAAGAGTCATCCGGCGAGCAGACACCTCCATAATGTAACTGGGAACAACATCACAGGCCCAAGTGCCGGGTCAGAATTCAAAGATCAATTCAGGGTTTCTTCACCACAACGCATATGTTACGTGAAAAGCTCTTTAGGGGGAAATGGTGGGACTTCTCCGGGGACATGCTAATTATTTCCCAGCCTGCTCTGATTAGTAGCTTTCTCAGCTCGGCATAAGAGAAAAGGTGATAGTAGCGATAAACTGTTCCCTCTTTTAGCCTCCACGGCACTTGCTGCTCTCTGGACTTGAACCAGAATCTTGGTTGCCCGTGGTTCCACACGGTCAGAAAAGCCTCGCCCCCAGGCTTTAACACTCGTTTTAACTCCACAAACGCCTGCTCTCTTTCCTCAGTGCCTTGAATATGGTGATAAGTGGCCACGGATATTGCCCAATCAAAGGCATCATCGGGGAAGGGCAAGAACAGGGCATCAGCAACTACCAAGTTGACATAAAACTCTAGCTTGGCAGAATATCTCACAGCCTGTTTGAGCATAGCAGGGGAGGAGTCCACCCCCCAGAGTTGAAAGCCCTGGCCGAAAGGCAAGAAGTCTGGTCCGTGAGCGCAGCCCACGTTTAGTAGCTTGCCGCTCTGCCATCGTGCCGCTACCTCTTCCAGCTCTTGTTTCAATAACGGCCAATGCCTTACCCGGTACCAGCTTTCAGCTATCTGGTCGAAGACTTCTCTGTTTGTCGTCACAGATACACTCTGCTAAACTTTAGCATATTTGAATGAAATACTCATGGGCGACATTGCTTCCCTGCCCGCCAGGGCCAGGCTCGCCTGCCAGAGCTGTGCGACGAGCAGGCAGGCGGGGCTCCGCCGGCAATGACATTTGAGGGAGGCTCAGGGCTAGAGGACGAAGGCCCAGCGTGACACAGAGATAATATGAAGAAGGCGTCTCGGACTATTTCTGGAGTAACGCCGGTGGCAGTTATGGCCAAGCCGTTTCCCTGCCCCGGCAAATGCGTCTATTGCCCCAGCTCTCCTGAGGCGCCCAAGAGCTATACTCTGGAGTCTCCAGCGGTTCTGCGAGCCAGGAGCTGCGGCTTTGACGCCGGCAAGCAGGTGGAGATCAGGCTGAAGACACTTGCTGAAATGGGACATGCCCGGGACAAGGTGGAGCTTATCGTCATGGGGGGGACCTTTTTGTCCTACCCGCCTGACTACCAGTATCAGTTTATCAAGGATTGCTATGATGCTCTGAACGGCATTTCATCCAGCAGCTTAGAGGAGGCCAAGCAGCTAAATGAAAATGCGGAGCATCGCTGCGTGGGGCTGTGCATCGAGACCAGGCCCGACTTTTGCAGGGAGGCAGAGATAAGGAGCATGCTCGATTTCGGCACCACCAGGGTGGAACTCGGGGTGCAGACCCTTGATGATGAGGTTCACTGCCTGACAAAGAGGGGGCATGGTGTGGCGGAAGTCATCTCTGCTACCAGGCGATTGCGAGATTATGGCTTCAAGGTTCACTATCACTGGATGCCGGGTTTGCCGGGGTCAACAGCGGAGCACGACCTGGAGCTGTCGCGGCATCTGTTTGAGGACACGCGCTTCCGACCTGATGGACTCAAGCTTTACCCCACACTGGTGGTCAGAGGGAGCGAGTTGGAGAGTTGGTATCGGGATAATCGCTACCGACCTTATGCTGATGGGGAGATGATTGAGTTGCTTATCGCTATCAAAGTGCTAATCCCCAAATATGTGAGGATTTCGCGGTTGATGCGGGATATTCCCGCCAAATTCATTATTGCCGGCAGCAAAGACTTGGCACTCAGAGGAACTATTAGGGAGAAGATGGGGCAAACAGGCGTTCGCTGCAGCTGCATCCGCTGTCGGGAATATGGGCATCGTCTGCGGGATGGCTGGGAAGTCGGCGAGGCCAAGTTGACCAGGCTGGACTATGAAACCTGGGAAGGCAAAGAGGTCTTCCTTTCCTACGAGGATGAGAATGAAACTCTGTTTGGCTTGCTGAGGCTGAGAATAAGTGAGAGGAAAGCCGTGGTCAGAGAGCTGCATGTTTTTGGTCCTGAAGTTCCCCTGGGCGGCAAGCTTGAGCGAGCGGCTCAGCATCAGGGTCTTGGTGAAAGGTTGCTTCACCAGGCGGAGAGGCTGGCAGGGGAGGAATTCGGGGCTGATAGGTTATCGGTGCTCAGTGGCGTCGGTGCCAGGGCGTATTACCGCTCGCTTGGTTACGCTCTGGAAGGCGCTTACATGTTCAAGGAGCTTGGTCAACCTGCATGGAAGCCTTGAGAGCGGTGGCTACACTTGTCGGCTCATTCTGACTATTTCGGCCAAAGCCTCGTCGAAATCGCCAGCTGGTCACTTCACGCAACCACCAACGTCGTGACCATGGATGTTGACCTCTGGTTAATTTTGTCATACAATAGAACACAGCGGAACAAGACTGGGGGATACGGCGATGCCATACTGTCAGCACTGTGGAAAGAAGATAGATGAAGACGAAGTGTTTTGTCCTGAATGCGGGCGAAGTATCGTTGGCGAAAATAGAGAATGGCAGGAGTTTAAGCTTCGAGAGACAATCGACAGGGTGAAACGTAAGGCAGACGCATATGTTGGTCTGGCAGCAGTTCTCGCAACCGTGGGGGTAGTTGTTGGCGGTGCTCTCTGTATGGCATACAATCCGTTCGGACTCTTCGGCATTGCGTTTGTTTGTTTTGGCATCGCATTTGCTGCATCAGCCAGGCGGCATGACCACAAAGCCGAGAATCTGGAGAGGTGGCTCAGGCGGTGAAACGGGGTGATACAGCCCCGGTTTACCAATAAGCTGCTCGAAAATCCACAGAGTGGAAATTCACCATAGTGACCTGTTTATGGTCATGCCAACCGGGTTGCCCCCCGATTCACCTATTGGTTGGTGATTCGCCCGTCCCGGGCAAAGTCGAAGAGCTAGCTAGTCTAATCTTCAGTGCCGCTCGTAGCGCGTTAAGCCTCCCAGCGGCGATTCGATAAACTGTCTGCCTCCCTGTATTGACAGCGACAAATAGCCATGCTTATAATGTATCGAAGCGTGCAGAAGCCAGTCGATCAACCGAGCGTATTGAAACCTGGCAGAAGCGAAGACAGGAGAAACAGGAGATGGACAACGAAGTCAAGCCAACCTGGAGATTAGCCTGGGGATTGTGGTGGCGGATGTTCCTCATAGGCCTGGGGATATCTGTGATCATTGCGTTGATTCTGTTCGCGGTGGGTTTGTTGTTCATACCCTGGTCACTCTTTGCCTGGTGAGTGCCTGAACGGTTATGAGGATTTTCTGTTGCTGGCAGAGCAAGATCGTTGTTATGTGTATTTGAAGGAGGGATAGGAAATGGAGCGAACCTGGAAGCCAACAACCGCGGGCATACTCTCTATTATTGCGGGAGTAATTGAGGTGATATTGGGTCTCGTAGTTGCCATAGTGGGCGGCATCGGAGGCGCATTGATAGGGGCTGGGTGGTTGAGTGCCATCGGTGGTCCGTTAATCGTGTTTGGCATAATTGCCATAGTGGGCGGTGTCTATGCCTTAAGAAGAAGGATGTGGGGCTTGGCGCTGGCCGGGTCTATCTGTGCACTCTTTGGTCCATGGGCGATTCTCGGTATACTGGCCATCATATTTGTCGCGTTAGGGAAGGGTGAATTTGAGTAAGGACCAAGACCCTGGCTGTTATGTGAGCTTCTAAGTACATCGTTGTTACGTGATGATAAAGGAGGAACAGGAAATGGAGCGAACCTGGAAGCCGACAGTTGCGGGCATCTTGACGATTCTTGCAGGGGTTTTTCAAGTAATCGTTGGTATAGCAATTGTGCTAATGGGTCTCATCGGCAGTGCGTTCATTGAAATAGAGGCAATAGAGGCAATAGAGTGGTTGGGTCTCATTGGTCTGCCGTTAGCTATACTGGGGATAGTTTCGATAGTGGGTGGTGTCTTTGCCTTGAAGAGAAGAATGTGGGGCTTGGCGCTTACCGGGGCTATTTGCGCAATGATGGCTGGAAATCCTATCAACGGGACACTGGCCATTATATTTGTCAGCCTGGGGAAGGGCGAATTTGAGTGAAGACCAGGGGTCTCCAGGTTGTGTGAATCAGACTATTTGGCTGGGTTATTGTGTAAGCGTGCTCCGATTTAACGCGGGCAACCACGCAGTTCCCATTCAGTGACTCAGGAGCATAAAGGAGGTAGCTGATGTTCTGCAGAAATTGTGGCGAGGAGTTGGCAGGTAGTCCGCAGAGTTGCTTTTCTTGCGGAGCTAGGCCTGTGGGCAGTGGTGGCTCTTGTCCTGACTGTGGCGCTTCAACAATGCCACTAGCCAGACGATGCATGATATGTGGTGCGCGGTTAACAGGGAGGCGAGCCAGAAGAAGAGCGGTAGACATCTACGATCCTACCTTTGATTTGAGTAGTTTGTCCGATGCACAGCGAACTGCATTTGGTCAGCATCGATTCACTTCTACCTTCTCAATTGATGCTGTTATCGGCATGCATTTCATTACACTCGGGCTATTTACCCTGATTTGCTTTGGTTTGATGCACTCCAAGTTACCTGTGATCAAGCGTGACGACTTTAAGGCGAGAAGAGCAATCGGATTTAGTTTCATTCCCTTCTTCAACCTGTATTGGGTATTTAGATTCTGGCTTCGCTTGGTAGCTCGACTGGGTCTTCAAGCCAGATTCAAGCGATTCTCACCGGCAACACCTAAGAACTTGATGCGAGCAACGATAATCGTAGGTCTCATCCCAATTGTTAATGTGGCTGCCCTACTAGTAATGTATCCTGTCTGCATCGCGCTGATTCAAACTACTGGTAATAGAATTGTGCTTGAAGAATCAGGCCAATACAAGATCCTGTTTGAGAGATTTTCAGGATAGAAAGGAGGTAAGATGCAAAGGTATCCTTTTCTACGGTTTGCGGCCGCTGTTCTCAGGGTTGTGGGATGGATAGCGCTGGTACTTGGCGTTATCGCTTCAATTGCGATGGGAATCACTACTGGTATGGGGGGGGAGGGTTTTGCAAGTATTCTGATGGGCGCAGTGACAGTGATAGTGGGGTTAATCGGCTCCTTCCTGGTCTGGCTATTCTTGCTCGCGGCCAGGGAACTCTTCTATTTGGTCATGGATGTGGAACAGAACACGAGGAACACTGCCGAGCGTATTAGAGAGTAGATGATACATTCCATCAAAGGAAGCTATTCTTCAGCCTGAATAGCACCTCCTCGACATTGTCGTCGCGTGTTTTGAGGCGCTTTATCGCCTGGTCTATCGTATCATGTTTATAGCTATCGGCGAGGTCGGCCAGGCTGTTGTAGTAGCCAGCCCGTCTGCCGAATTTGAAATTGAGCCTTTCCTCATCCGGCAAAGACAAATACTGACTTATGATATTGAGACACTTCTCCTTGTCCTCAGGCATCTTGCCTTCGACCTCCATCAGTAGATTGAGTATGTGGTCGCTCTTGAGGTAGCTCGTAACCTCCAGGTTTTCGACAAAGACAGCCAGTTCACGTACCAACTCGTCCTCTGTTTGCAGCTCGAAATCTCCGTCTTGAATCCTGGTCCATAAGGGCATACCGGGGGTGACGTGGAGGCTGCGCAGCCTTATATAATCAGGGTCAATCTCATTTAGCACCCTGGCGGTTTCCAGAGCATGTTCTTGAGACATTTTCTTGCCCCCTAGACCGGGCATGACATATTCACACAGAGAAAGGCCCGCTTCTTTTATTTTCTTTCCACCCTCTATGTGGTCCTTAGCAGTGCAGCCTTTTTCCATGTAAGCCAGCAAGGGGTCATAGCCTGTCTCGAGTCCGATGTGAACCCTATCCAGCCCGGCATCCTTGAGTTCCTTCAACTCTGCCGACGACTTTCTGGCTGCCGTATGGGACCGACCATATGTAGTTACCCTGTTCAGGCTGGGAAAGGTTTTCCTCAGGAAAGTAATCACCTGACTTAGCTCGGGCGTGCGCATGATAATGGTATTAGAGTCCTGAAGGAAGGCTGATGTACCGCCTGTCGCAAGCCATTGGGCAACATGACACACACATTGCCCATATTGAGGTTGACCAGACAATGCCGCCGCTACCTCTTGCACACGATCGCCATGGCCCATCTCCCACGCCATTTCCTTAATACCCTCGCTGATGGCTTTCGCAGCCTCAATATCCCTGATAATCTCCGCCACCGGCCTCAGCTCGAACTTACTGCCTTTGTATATAGGGCAGAACTGGCATCTATTCCAGGGACAATTCCGCGTGGCTCTTATCAGGAGGGAATAAGCCTCACTGGGAGGCCTTATCGGGCCTAGCTCAAACGTATGGCTTAGTTTTTCTGTAACCGAGTAACTTGGCATTCCGGCTATTATAGCCCGCTAAGAGCGAATAGACAAATGGACTTTCGCCTCCTTACCATGATAATATCACTATTTCAAATGAAGGAAATTGAAGTAATCTCATTTGATGCTGAGGGAACAGTAGTAACGCCTGATTTCAGCCAGGCTATATGGCATGAAGCCATTCCTGCCCTTTATGCGCGGAGAAGAGGATTTGACCTTGCTGAAGCCAAGAAGCTTGTTCATGAAGAGTACGACAAGATCGGGGACCAGAGGCTTGAGTGGTATGACATAGAATACTGGTTCAGTTGTCTGGACCTGGGTTCTTCCGAGCCAGTAATACAGACCTGCTTGGGCAGGATAGCCTATTATCCTGAAGTAACACAGGTCCTTTCTTCTTTGGCTAAGAAATACAGGTTGATTATTGCCTCAGGCACGCCGCGGGAACTGCTGCATTTCTTATTGCAGGACATCGAGCCCTATTTCGTTCGAGTCTTTTCCTCCGTCTCACATTACGGGCAGCTGAAGAACCCTGATTTTTACCTCAGGATATGTGAAGAGATAGGGGTCAAGCCAAGCCAGGTCATCCATGTGGGTGATAGCTGGCAATTTGACTTCCTCAATTCCCGGCAAGCTGGCATTCATGCCTTTCATCTCGACAGGTCGGGGAATAACCATCAGGAATCCCTTAGCGATCTAGTCCAATTAGAGCAGGTTCTCCTGCCCTCGAAGTAAGCATGACCTCTTCTGGCCTTGGCATAGACTGCGCTGGCCTGTAGACATTGTAGAATGCTCTGAGTTACAATTCGGTCGTAGACGAATGCCAAATCATAGTGAAGTATCGCCCGAAAGCTCCTCCACAAGTAACAAATTCAATCTATCCACGGCGGAACTCAGGGAAATAGCTAATAGGCTGCGCCGTCACGTAATCACCATGACAGCCACAGCGGGTAGCGGGCATCCTGGTGGTTCTCTATCAGCTGCTGACATCGTCGCCGCGCTGTATTTCAGGGTCTTGCGCCACAACCCCGAGAATCCCCACTGGGAAGACCGTGACCGATTCATACTAAGTAAGGGACATGCTGCCCCAATCTTATACGCTGCCCTGGCCGAAACCGGCTACTTTCCCGTGGCAGAACTGGCAACACTGAGAAAGCTGGATAGCCGCCTTCAGGGACACGCTGATGCAAAGCTTACTCCCGGGGTAGAAATGTCATCGGGTTCTTTGGGCATGGGCTTGTCCTTTGCCGTTGGCATCGCCCTGGCAGCAAGGTTGGATTCCAAAGCTCACCGGACCTATGTTCTTCTCAGCGATGGCGAGTGTGAAGAGGGACAAACCTGGGAGGCGGCCCTTTCAGCGGCTCACTTCAAACTTGATAACATAACGGCTATGGTTGACTTCAACGGTATGCAGCTTAGCGGATGGACTCGAGACATTATGAACCTTGAGCCTTTCATCCAGAAATGGCAAGCCTTTGGCTGGCACACCATTGATATCGATGGACACGACTTTGAGCAAATCCTGTCCGCTTGCCAGGGGGCCGAAAAGATAAAAGGCAAACCCACTGTCATCGTTGCCCGCACTATCAAAGGCAAAGGGGTTAGCTTCATGGAAAACAATGTAGCATTTCATGGCAAGGCGCCTACCCGGGAAGAAGCCGAGAGAGCACTAAAGGAGTTAGAGTAAGCATGGCTGAAGCATCTACTCGGGAGGCTTACGGCAAAACCCTGGTGGAGCTAGGCAGACTGAACAAAGAGATTGTCGTTCTGGACGCCGACTTGTCGCCCTCAACAATGACCGATTTGTTTGCGCGGGAGTTTCCTGACCGCTTTTTCAATTGCGGCCTGCAAGAACAAAACATGGTCAGTATAGCTGCTGGACTAGCTGCCTCGGGAAAGATCGTCTTCGCCAGCACCTTCGCCATCTTCGTTTCATGCCGCTGCTTTGACCAGTTAAGGCTTTGCCTTTCGCAGTCAGCACTGAATGTCAAAATCGTCGCTACTCACGGAGGCATCACCGTCGGTGAAGACGGTAGTTCCCATCACGCCGTTGAGGACTTAGCTTTGCTTTGTGCCCTCCCCGGCTTCACTGTTCTCGTTCCCGCCGATGCCATAGAGGCCGCTGAAGCAATTAGAACGGCGGCAAATGTCTATGGACCTTTCTACATCAGACTAAGCCGGCCCAAGACGCCGCTTGTTTACCCCGAGGGCTATCGCTTGACATTAGGCAAGGCGGTGACCATGAGACAAGGCAAGGATATCACCATTATAGCCACCGGAATCATGGTCGCCAAGGCCCTGGAGGCGGCAGATGTCTTAGCACGACAAGATGTGGATTGCCGGGTAGTCAACATACATACCCTCAAACCTCTGGATGAAGCGGCTGTGGTCAAAGCTGCTTCAGAGACTGGTGCAATCGTCGTCGCCGAGGAGCACCTGGCCCAGGGTGGCCTGGGCAGCCGAGTTGCTCAAATCATGGCCAGACAGAAGCCTGTGCCCATGGAATTCGTCAACCTCGGTGACAGGTATGCTTCGTCAGGCAAAGCTGAGGAGCTGCTTCAAAGATATGGATTGACCGCCGGAGACATTGAAGACGCAGTGAAGTCGGCGGTCAGAAGAAAGTAATGTCTCGAGCCGCAGCACAGGGCTCATGTCACCCAGAGAGTCAGACCAAATCTGAATCCGAAATCAGACCAGCAGCATAGCCGATTAACAAGAATGAACATCTTTCGGGTAACAGCCTTTCTGTAACATTTTATCGCCCTATTCGTTATTAGAGGTAAATGGGTGTACCGGAACGATCCTGAATCACAGACATCGGACGAGGTTATCCTGGTCCAGAGAGCTGTTGGTCATGATGCCAATGCTTTCGGGAAGCTGTATGATTTGCATGCCGATGAGCAGATTCATGGCAGCCAACCTGTAACAAAATGGCCGTGGTCTCATTACAATAACCGGAGAAAGCCAATACAATGCACAAGTGAGGCACGAATGATAAAGGGTATAGTTGGATGCAAGGCGAGGAATGGTGAGGACGTACGGCCCCTGTTGCTGAAGCTTGGGTCGCATGCTATGCAATATCCAGGCTGCATGAGCGTTGAGAATTTCGTCAGCGACGTGGATTCCTCTGTCGTCATAGTGATAAGCACATGGGAGACCATTGAAAGCTGGCGGTTATGGGTGACATCAAGGATAACACAAGACCTGCTGCGACAGGCTGAAGCACTTCAGCAAGCAAAGTCCAGAATAACAGCATACAGGATAATCCCTGCAGCAGAATGGCGCTAAGTTGAGGACATGAAGGCAGGAAGGTCCAGCATCGAGGACTGCCTGGACAGGTATTCGTCTCTGCATGAGCGCCTGGAGCCGCTGTTGAGGATTGCTCTTGAAATTCGAGAGCCGCCGGCTGTCAAGCCCACTCCTGGATTTAAGGCAAAGGCGCAGGTCCAGCTTGTGGAGCAGATTCATGACAGCCAGGCTGTAACAAAATGGCCATGGTCTCGTTATAACAATCAAACAAGGCAAATGACGCAGAGAAGGGGGTTCAGCATGGTAAGTATTATTGTGGCAATCGTACTGGCACTTTCCGCCCTGGGTGGGGGCATAATTTATGCAGCTGAGGGAAGTCTACCCGGTGACGCTCTCTACGTAGTAAAACTCAGCACCGAGCAAGTAGGAATGGTGTTGCCGGGAGATGATATTGCCAGGGCGGAACGGGCGCTGGGCTTCGCCGACAGACGAGTAAACGAGATAGTGAACTTGGCTGACATGGGAC
>JAWOCP010000123.1:0-3515 GCA_046483735.1 Dehalococcoidia bacterium | reverse complement strand
GGTAACTCGGGTATTGCAGAACATCGTGGAGAAACAAACACCATATTTCGAATCTGGCAACGCCAGGGCTCTTCTGCCATTTAGCCAGAAGGAACTGGCCGAAAGAATTGGGCTTGTTCCAAGCTCAGTCAGCCGCGCTATTGCCAGCAAAAGCCTTGAGACGCCCTGGGGTGAAGAGAAAGCGATAAAGGATTTTTTTCCCCGGCCCAGAAGGTTCAAAAAAGAGTTGGTCAGGCAGCTCCTCGAAACAGAGGAGGATTTCCCTTCTGATGAAGCGATTAAAGCTAAACTTGAACAGGAATTTGGTGTTTCTATTTCCCGTCGCTCGGTGGCAAGTCTCAGGGAGGAGCTGAAAATAGCGGCGGCGTGGAAAAGGAAAAAGACAGCTAGACAACTAACGACTGGAGGAGAAGCATGAGTTTTATCTTTACCATAGAAGAGGAATGCCGAGGCTGCTACGCCTGTGTTCGTAGTTGCCCGGCCAGGGCGATCAAGGTGAAGGAGGGTATAGCCAAGGTTATGGATGAGCGCTGTGTTGCCTGCGGCCACTGCATCAACGTATGTTCCGTAGGGGCAAAACAAGCCAGGAGTGAAACAGACCTTGTGTGGCAGCTCTTGAGGCAGCCTTCACCGGTGATTGCTGTCCTTTCCTCCACATTACCCGCTGCCTTCCCGGAAATCAGACCGAGGCAGATGATATCTGCCCTCAAGAAGCTGGGATTCAGCGAGGTAATGGAAACGGCCTTTGGCGCTGAGCTCGTTTGCCGTGAATACGCACGATTGCTAAAGGAAAGCAACGGCAAGCTCATTCTTACCTCTACTTGCCCTGCTGTTGTTTCCTTCATTGAGAAATTCTATCCTCAACTAATAGATAACCTGGCGCCCATCGTGTCGCCGGCAGTCGCCATGGGCAGGATCATCAAACAGCAGTACAACCCTGAGGCCAAAGTCGTCTTCATTGGCCCCTGTGTTGCTAAGAAAGCGGAAGGCGAGGATGAGGCCGTAGAGGGAGCCGTCGACGCTGTTCTGACCTTCCCTGAAGTCAGCGAGATGTTAGCAACGAAGGGAATTGACCCGGCCTCTGAAGAGGATGGCGAATTATCTGGTCCCTTGTCAAACCTCGGTCGCTTATGGCCCGTGCCCGGAGGTTTACTCAAGATAGCAGGGCTCCCCACAGATATCCTGTCAGACGATATTATCGTAGCCGAGGGCATTGACCGTGCCGTAAGCTGCCTTAAAGAGTCTGTCGAGGGCAAGACCAGGACCAAGTTTCTGGACATATTCTTCTGCCAGGGTTGCATAGACGGACCGGCTATACATAATGATCTAAGCCTTTTCGAGCGGAGAAGGCTGATAGTTGATTATGCTTCCGAGGATATAGACCCCGCCCGAACACAAAGCGACCTCGAGAAATACTCTGGCATTGACCTCAGTCGCAAATTCACCAACCGCTATACTGTGTTACCAACCCCTGACGAAAAAGAGATCGGCAACGTCCTGAGGCAGATCGACAAGCTAAGAAGAGAGAACCAGATCAACTGTGGTGCCTGCGGCTACAACTCCTGCCGTGAGCTGGCTATTGCTGTCTGTCAGGGAGTGGCTGAGAGCGAGATGTGCTGGCCTTACCTGGTCGAGAGATTACAGAGCACTCAAGATGAACTTATCAGCATTGAAAAGATGACCTCATTGGGCCAGATGGCTGCCTCCATTGCTCACGAAATCAATAATCCTCTGGCTGGCGTCCTGGTGTACACCAAGTTGTTATCAAAGAAACTGGCTGATGATAGTTACAGGAAGGAGGACGCTCTGGATTACCTCTCGAAGATGGGGTCAGAAGTGAGCCGTTGCTCGCGGATAATCCGCAACCTCCTCGATTTTGCCCGGCAAAGTGAGCCGATGTTGAGGCTGGTGGACCTTAACCAGGTCTTGGAACAGGTCCTGGCCATGGTAGGACATCAAGCTCAACTTCAGAACGTTGAGATTGTAAGAGAGTTCAGCCCTTCCTTGCCCAAGGTCATGGCCGATTTCGACCAGCTTCAGCAGGTATTCACCAATCTCACGCTGAATGCTATCCAGGCAATGTCTGAAGGGGGTACACTGACTATCCGTACATCAGCGGAGAACAAGCAAGTTAAGATTGATGTCCAGGATACAGGCTGTGGCATTTCCAAAGAGAACCTGAGAAAGCTTGGCACTCCCTTTTTCACCACTAAAGAAAAGGGCAAGGGGGTAGGGCTGGGAGTAGCTGTGGTTTGCGGAATCGTTGATCGCCATAAGGGAAAGGCTACGGTGCAAAGCGAGGTCGGGCAGGGGACTACTTTCACCATATGCCTGGAAGCCTACGACGATGAGAAGAGTTAAAATACTCGTGGTCGACGACGAGCCGATAGTACGCGAGTCACTCAGCGATTGGCTCCAGGATGCCGGCTATCAGGTCTTCACCGCTGAAGACGGTTACAAGGCGTTGGAGGTGATTGACAGGGAAAAACCGGGCATCATGATTGCCGACCTGGTAATGCCGGGTATGGATGGCATTGAGTTGATGAAAAGGGCCAAAGAGCGGCAGCCCAGGATTGAAGTTATCATAATCACGGCCTATGCCAGCATTCCCACCGCCATCACTGCCATGAAAGAAGGGGCTTACGATTACATTGAAAAGCCCTTTTGTCCCGAGAGGGCACAATCAGTGGTCGAGAAACTGTCCCAGTACCGAGAACTGGTTGAAGAAAACATCTCTCTACGTCAGAAGTTGGAAGACCATTACCGCTTTGAGAACATCATCGCCAAGAGCTCCAAGATGCAGCGACTGATTGAGCTGATAAAGGTTGTGGGAAGAAGCAACGCCACAGTATTGATCACGGGAGAGAGCGGCACAGGTAAGGAATTGGTGGCACGTGCCATTCACTCCCAGAGCCATCGTCACAACAAACCCTTCGTAGCCGTCAGTTGTGCGGCTTTGCCGGAGAGCCTCCTAGAAAGTGAGTTGTTTGGCCACGAGAAGGGTTCTTTCACCGGCGCTTACACTCAGAAGAAAGGTAAATTCGAGTTCGCCAACGGGGGGACACTTTTCCTGGACGAAATCGGCGAGATGAGTGCCAATATCCAGGTTCACCTGTTGAGGGTTCTGGAAGAGAAAGAGTTCACCCGCGTCGGTGGCAATGAGCCAATCAGAGTTGATGTAAGGGTTATCTCCGCAACCAATAAGGACTTAAGAAGGGCCATAGAAAAGCAGGAGTTCCGGGAAGACCTTTATTACCGGCTTAATGTAGTCAACATCGAATTGCCTCCCTTGAGGGAGAGAAGGGAGGACATCCCTCTATTAGCTGAGCATTTCTTACACAAGTTTGCCTCAGAGAATCGGAAGGAGGTTGCCGGGTTCGCCCCCGATGCCATGGAGTTTCTACTCGATTATGACTGGCCGGGCAATGTTCGCGAGCTGGAAAACGCCATTGAAAGAGCAGTCATCCTGGCCAAGGACAGCCTCATCACTATTGCTGACTGGCCCCAGAAGGCTA
>JAWOCP010000025.1:0-19768 GCA_046483735.1 Dehalococcoidia bacterium | reverse complement strand
TTTTATCCTGACATGGGTGGGGCAGAAGCCAGGCCAGAGAATCATCTTTTTGTCCGTCTTTGTCGAGATGTAATGCCCGAGATACTGGTCAGGGACAAATAATATCTCCTGAGCATCCAGGCTTTCTACGACTCTGACGGCATTGGCGGAAGTACAACAGATATCTGATTCTGCCTTGACTTCGGCTGATGAGTTAATGTAGCAGACCACCACGGCTTGAGGATGTTCCTGTTCCTTCGCCCGTAAGCGTTCAGCGGTAATCATATCCGCCATGGGGCAGCCAGCGTTCATATCCGGAAGCAAGACCACCTTGTCAGGACAAAGAATAGAGGCCGTTTCCGCCATGAAGTGAACCCCACAGAACACGATTACATCAGCACCGGTTTGGGCAGCCCTCTGACTCAGTTCCAGGGAATCGCCAACGAAGTCCGCTATATCCTGCACCTCCCCCAGTTGGTAGTTATGGGTAAGGATGACAGCATTCCTTTTTTTCTTCAGGGCTAAGATTTTTTCTATTAATTCAACATCTCTATCTTCCATCTGTGGCTATCCTCTCGGCATGGGTGTAAATGTTCATCCTCCTTCCCCTGACTGAGGCGACTAGCGTGATGCCAAGGGTATCAGCAATCCTCACCCCCAGATTAGTCGGCGCAGATATGGATATGACTATGGGAATGCCTCTCTTGGCTACCTTATGCAATATCTCTGATGAGATTCTTCCACTGGTTATTACTACCCGGTCATCGATGGATATGTCCTCTAGAAGGCACTTGCCAAAGATTTTGTCGATGGCATTATGCCTGCCTATATCTTCGCTAAAAACCAGCATGCCTTTCCTATTGCATAAGGCAGCACTATGAACGCCGTGCGTTGCCAGATAAAGGTGGGAGCCGTGTTGAAATCTGTGGACGAGGTCGAGAACTTCCTCAGTTGATATTTCCATTTGGGATTCCACTTTTTGGCTGGTGGCGTCGGCGGGGCTATAGAAAGAGGCTCCTCTCCCACATCCTGAAGATATGAATCGCTTGAACAAAACGTCCTGGCTCAATGCGTTATCCCCGGTTGTTTCCAAGCGGACCACACCCCTTTCATCATCGACCAGGATGTTCCTTATTTCATCCTTATCTTTGAGCAGACCTTCGGAGGAAAGAAAGCCTACAGCCAAATAGGTCAAATCCGCAGGAGAGCAGAGCAAGGTTACCAGCTCCTGGTCATTGAGGATGATAGTAAGAGGAGACTCTCTGGCAACTAGCTCTTCAGTGCTGCTGCCCCCTTTGTCAGTGAGCTTCAAGATGGAAAACTTCTCTGTGTCATTACCCATTTTCTGCTATCTCTATCTTGTCTCCTGCTCTGACACGCCCACCGCGAATTACCCTGGCAAATATCCCTTCTTTAGGCATGATGCACCTGCCTATCTGCCAATAGATAGCACACCCACTGTGACACTCCTTGCCGATCTGGGTAACCTCAAGGAGAATGTCCTTGCCAATGGACACCTTTGTGCCTACGGGCAGGGAGGCGAGTTCCAGCCCCCGGGTGGTAAGGTTTTCAGCAAAATCTCCAGGACTTACGTCAAAGCCCATTACTCTCATTCTGTTGATGCTTTCCATGGCCAACAGGCTTACCTGTCGATGGGTGCAGCAGTCAGCGTGGGCATCGCCGTCAAGGCCGTGGTCTTCTCTAAGGACACCTTCCACTACAGCTTCTTTTCTCGTGCCCTTGTCTTCACTTCTGCAGACGGCGATTATTTCGGCCATGCAACCTCACTCTTGCCTTGCTATTATCCCCAGCGACAAAAATCACGATGTCAACCCTGTCACCATCCTTCGTCGGGGTAGACAGTTCCTGGGGATGAGCGGGCTCGGAGTTGACAAGGGTGCCGCAATAAGGACGTAGCTGCCCCCGCTTATCACGGAGCTGTTCTTTAATAGCGGACAAGCGAGTTTCCAAGTTGTTAATACATTCACTAGCTGTTATGATTGGTCACTTCAATAGGGAAGTTCATGCTCTGATTGCCTTGCCCGTATAATTGACCTTTTTGCCAGTGTAGACGATAATTATAGCGCCCGGATAGCTGGGCAATCAACCGCATAACCCTTTCATAAGAAAGAATCGCTGTTTATGGATGTGCCCGCAGGCGATAGTACAGGCAGAAAAACAGTACTCTTTGCCGCCGCAACGACTTTTCTTTTGTTCGCCTTCATGGCTTCTTCCGTGAATATTGCTATACCCTCACTGGGGGAAGAACTATCATTGGATGCAATTATGTTAGGCTGGGTTGCCACCGGTTACCTCCTGTCCTCAGCGGCTTTGCTCGTTCCCTCTGGCAGGATAGCGGACATATACGGCAGGAAGAAGGTTTTTGCCGCCGGCATAGCTATTTTCACGCTCTCATCTTTTCTTTCAGGGATGGCAACGTCTGGCGTAATGCTCATCTCCTTTCGGGTCTTGCAGGGAATTGGCGTTGCCATGTTTGCCGGGACCGGCGTAGCATTGCTCATTTCGGTATTCCCTATCGCTGAGAGGGGAAAAGTCTTGGGGACGATTGCCGCTGCCGTGTTCACAGGTATGACCCTGGGCCCGGTTTTGGGCGGGGTTCTCACGCAGCGTCTTGGCTGGAGGAGCATCTTTTTCCTGACTGTGCCCCTGGGGTTGGTAGTTATTGCCGTCGTCTTGTTGAAGCTGAAAGGAGAATGGACCGGGGCAAAGGGAGAGAAGTTCGATTTTGCCGGTTCCTTGATCTATATCGTCGCGCTTGTGGCCCTGATACTGGGCTTGACCCGCCTGCCGGGGATGTTAGGAGTGTGGTTAGTTGTGGGAGGCGTCGTGGGGCTTCTGATGTTCGTCAGATGGGAAATGAGAATCCGAAGCCCGATTCTGGATATGAACCTCTTCAGAAACAGCAGAGCCTTCACTTTTTCCGGGGTGGCGATGTTGCTTGGCTTCGCTCCTTTTTGGGCCGTCACTTTGCTCATAAGTCTGTATTTGCAGTATATAAAGGGATTTAACCCTGAAAGCGCAGGCCTGGTTCTGGTGGCCATGCCCGTTATGTCGGCTATTTTTTCACCGCTTGCCGGTAAGCTTTCAGATAGGACTGAACCCAGAATAATTGCCTCAATAGGAATGGCATTGATTATCGTGGGGCTCGTTATGTTCGTCTTCTTGACTGAGAGAACTTCTCTGCCATCAGTGATCGTCAATTTGATTCTGGTGGGTTCTGGGTTTGCTCTTTTCGACGCCCCCAACACCAATGCGATTATGAGTTCTGCGCCAAAGACGGCTTACGGAGTGGCGTCGGCAACGGCAGGAACGATGCGGCAGTTCGGTATGGTCCTGGGCATGGGAATCGCGATGCTCATGTTCGCCCTGTACATAGGAACGGTTCCGATAACGCCTGAGTATTATGCGCGTTTTCAGGAAAGCATGAGGACATCATTCATAATTCTCGCCGTTCTTTGCTTCGGCGGCGTCCTCGTCTCGCTGGCCAGAGGAAGGGTGCGATAGGCTTCACATTCTTGTCCTTCAGCAAGGTTCTGTAGAATCGGATGAAGCCTCACCTCGATGCTTATTTTGAGACCCCTTTGCCCCGCACACTCTACAATTCTCGTTTTTCACCAAATCGCGGAACGCAAAATCCATAGTCTCACCGTTGAAATGTAACATCTTCCCTGTTAGCAGGGACCCGAACCCGGCAAGAAGTTTTATTGCTTCTGTCACCTGCAGGATAGCTATTAAGGCTGGGGTCACACTGAAAACGGGAAATGGGCCTTTACTGTGTGGAACTTTGGGGAAAATACAGCAAAGGCAGGGCGTCCTGCCCGGGAGTATGGTAGTAACCTCGCCAAGGAGGCCGTGGACACCCCCATGGATGAAGGGTATCCCTTCGGCGACACAGGCTTCGTTAAGAATGAACCTGGTCTCGAAGTTATCCATCCCGTCTATTACCAGATTTGCTCCTTTGATAAGCTCTCTGGCATTATGTTCGGTAATCTTCTTGAAAACAGGGGTGAACTCTATTGAAGAATTTAATCTGGCCAGCTTCCGTGCCGCAGAAGATGGCTTTCCCTCTCCAATATCCTCCTCGTAATGAAGAACCTGCCGGTTTAGGTTAGAGAGTTCCACACGGTCACAGTCTACTAAGGTGACATGGCCTACGCCGGTGCACGTTAGATACAGAGAGACAGAGCATCCCAGTCCGCCGAGTCCGGCTACCACTACGTGGGACTGTTTAAGCTTTTGTTGGCCCTCCTCGCCAAATCCTGGATACAGAATCTGGCGCTGGTATCTGGCCAAATCATCCTTCGTTAACATGTGCCGTCTCTTATCTGTCAAGCCTTACTCCCTGGCATGCTATGTTGCGGAATGGTCGATCCCAACTCTGCCATTCTGAGCTTTCACAACTCTCGTCTTCATCTTGGTCTCTGGCATTCTTTGTCCAGTGTGTGGAGTCATGAACTGGACTTTGAGGTTCTCGTTACACCACCCGCAGTCATGCCTCATTATTATACAGGTTCCTGTACCTCACACGCTATATGAGTGAGAAGCAATAGCCCAGCGCCAAAGCCATGGCACTGACACCTATTAGATAAGTAGCCAGAATCCGGCCACCAAATGCCTTAGCCAGGACCAGGATAGTGCCCCAACTGGTGATGGGACCAACCAGTAATAGTACCATTCCCGCGCCAATATTCATTCCCTGTGACATGAAGGCGTGTACCAGGGGAACACTGGCTGTGGAGCAGATATACATGATCAAGCCGAAGCCGAGGCTGAAAAGGTACGCCAATCCTCCACCGAAGTGAGCACCCACGAACTCGCCCACCGGAGCCACCGCCGCCACCAGAGACGCCAGAGCCAGAGCCAGAAGCAGCTCCGGTCCAATATCCTTGACCATATCCACAAAGGCATACCTGAAGACGTGCTGCACACGGTGGGCAACCTGCCGGGAGCCTGCCATATATTCCTCTGGACTGCCTTCAAAGGCTTGCTGGCAGTGAGAGCAGCAGAAATAATATGTCTCTCCACAATATTCTGTTTTGGCCGCCTTCCCCACCTCGACGTTCATGCCGCAAACCGGATCGAGAGCGAGAGCCTGCTGCGCTGAGAGAACAGGAAATTTGGCTTTGCCCTCGACAGTATTGCCCAGCAACCCCATGACCAAACCCATGACTATCACGGCAAAGAAGATGAATACAGTGAACTTCAGTCCCAAGAGACCATAGGCCACCAGAAGGGCACTTATGGAGGTAGCTGGCGTTGCCACCAGAAAGGCCAGAATTGAACCCAACCTCGCCCCTTTCTGGCGCAGGCTCACCGCCACCGGCAGGGAGCCAAAACAGCAGATGGGAAGGACTGTCCCGACAAGGGTGGAATGAAGGATTGGCTTTATTCCCCCTCCACCGAGGTGTCTCTCGACCCACCTTGTAGGCACAAATTCGTGGATCAAGCCACTGAGGAGGAACCCTATTGCCAGGAAGGGCAATACGTCAATGAGATAATCCTTGAATACTATGAAATACTGGACTACCAACTAATTCCTTCAACATTTCCGGGGGAGCCTTTCCCCACGTTTATTCCGGCGCCAATGTCAAGCACCGTTCGTAAGTTCAGATATTCCTCGCAAACCACCAGGCTTTTCTCTGTTCTTTGAGACAAATCGGGTCTGCCTTTTCACTTATATGCCCTCACTGTAACGCTCAGGAGCTTTGTCGGCGCCTGGCTTCCCTCGCTTCCCAAATAGAACTCCTTGCTGGATAGCACCTGCACGTGCTCAAAGCCAGCGTCCTTTATCTGTTTCAGGTATTCTTGCTGTTCCAGAGCCCCGCCGATGCAACACGCCCAGGCATCGGGGTCATTCTTCAGCCCGCCGGGGAGTGCTCTCTCGGAAACTATATCGGAGACTGTAAGCCTGCCCCCAGGCTTCAGGACTCGATAAGCTTCCCGGAAGACCTTGGATTTGTCCGGCGAGAGATTGATAACGCAGTTACTGACAATGACGTCCACGGATTCATCCTGAACAGGAAGGTTCTCCATTTCCCCGAGGCGAAACTCCACGTTGCGGTAGCCATAGGTCTTGGCGATTTCCTTTGCTTTATTTACCATCTCCTCCGTCATATCCACACCGATAGCCTTGCCAGTTGCACCAACTTTGTTGGCGGCTAAGAATACATCTGCTCCCCCTCCCGACCCCAAGTCCAGGACTATCTCCCCCATTTTCAGTTCTGCTATTGCGGAGGGGTTACCACACCCCAACCCCATAATCGCCTCTTCCGGGACATGCTGCAAATCTTCCCGCGAGTATCCAATAGCTTCAGCTTGAGACAAAGGGCTAACCCCGCAAGCACAACTTGGACAGCAGCTCTCCTGGTCTTGCTTGGCTATCTGAGCATATTTCCCCTTCACCACTTCCTTGATTTCCTTGTTTTCCATGATTTACCTCCTTGATATTTGCATAGTGATAATTCCTTCAAAGGAAAGGCTCTGCCAGAATTATTCCGGCTATAGTCATCCTGGTGTGCTTTCTATCGTTCCTCCCCCTATTACGACCTCGGCGTCATAGAAGACCACTGCTTGACCTGGAGTAATCGCCATCTGGGGCTTTTCGAACTTTAGATAGACTCTGTTTTCTTCCAACGGGATTATCATTGCTTCGGCTTCTCTGTGAAGGTACCTTATCCTGGCCTTTGCCTGAATAGGTTGGGCTGGCTTCTCTGCTATCCAATTTAACTCAGAGGCTATGAGCTCATCGCGATATAATTCCTCTTTGCTGCCTGCTATGACAGCATTCTTCTCTAAATCAATATCGACAACGTATAGTGGCTCTTTCGCTGAGATGCCAAGTCTCTTGCGCTGTCCGATGGTGTAAAACGGAATTCCCTCGTGTTGCCCCAGGACGTTCCCCAGCCTGTCCAGTATTGGCCCCGGCTGTACTCCAGCTTTCATGAGAGAGGAGTAATCTCCCACTACAAAGTCTTGACTTTCCTGCTTGTCATTAACGCCCAGCCCCAGATGAGAAGCTATCTCTCTTACTTCTTCCTTGGTGTGGTTACCCACCGGGAAAAGGGAGCGCCCCAGCTGTGCCTGAGAGAGCGAAAAGAGGAAATAAGACTGGTCTTTCCGTAAGTCTTTGGCCTTTTTGAGCAAGTGGCGGTGCTGCCTCTCATCGTATTCAACCCGAGCATAATGACCGGTGGCGAAATAATCGAATTCGATCCCGCTATCGCTGGCCTTTTTGCCCAGGGCATCAAACTTAACCCAGCGGTTGCACCTTATGCACGGATTGGGAGTCCTGCCTGACAAATACTCACGGCAAAAATAGTCCAGAACCTGTGATTTGTATTCCCTTTTCAAATCAAGAACATGGAAAGGGATTCCCAAAATCCCGGCAACGCTTCGGGCGTCTGCTATATCCCGTTCTTCGCCCGGTCCATAGCAACCCCTGCCCGCCGGAGCCTGGCAGGCGGGATGGCGTCTTATTTCCGCCGGGAGAGTCTCCCCATCCCATATTCTCATAGTCACTCCGGTGACCGCATACCCCTGCTCCTTGAGAAGGGCAGCAGCAACAGAAGAGTCCACACCTCCGCTCATGGCTACTAATACTTTTTCCATGGTTTCTGCCGGCTGGACCAATAAAGAATTCTCACGAGTAGTCAGGCTCTAGCGGCAAGGATCAGGCCTTTGGTTCAAGATGATACTTGAGCGCGATAGTGACCAGGACTACTAGTTGAAAAATGGAGTGGGTCCACAAATTGGTATTCATACTACCTTCCCTTTGTGTGTCGCCCTTGAAATGTAGTCATCAATAGCTGATTTAAGTGCCTCCTCGGCCAGGGACGAACAGTGCATCTTGGCTGGAGGCAGTCCATCCAGAGCTTCAGCAACCGCCTTGTTGGAGATTTTCAGGGCTTCTTCTACGCTCTTCCCCTTCACCATCTCAGTGGCCATAGAGCTGGTGGCAATGGCAGCTCCGCAGCCGAAGGTCTTGAATTTGGCGTCGACAATGATACCATCCTTTATCCTAAGATAAAGCTCCATAACGTCGCCGCATATCGGGTTCCCCACGCGTCCAACACCGTCGGGGTTATCTATCTCCCCTACATTCCGGGGATTCTTGAAGTGCTCCATCACCTTCTCGCTGTATAACGATGATATGTCACCCATCTCTTGTGTCACCGTTCATTCCGATCTTCGCCTTTTCAAAGGGGATATCCTTACCGCTTTCGCCCGAAGCTTCCCGGGCAATACGAGCTAGACCATGACGACGGGAGACTTCCATATGAGTAATTCCCCAGATTTCCTATGTCTCATCTTTGCCGAAGTATGCTATCAGTATAGCTCAAGAGCTTTTCCATGGCGAGTTTCGTTTCTTGAGGACTCATGAGAAAGGTCACAGCCTTCATCCCCCTCGCCCTCATCAGTCTTTCAGTTCTCTAGTGCTGGCTCTCATTTCAACCAGGTCGACGTCCTTGGCTGATGATGCCTACGCTTCTACCCCTCGGGCGGTGTAGTCCCACTTGAGGTTGCATCTTCTAGCCAGCCAAGCAAATGCTCCTTGCTTTGGAAAGCGCCTATTCTTATATCACGGATAATCCCTTCTTCGTCGACAAGCACGGTGGTGGGAAGATATCTGATATTGTAAGCTGCTCCCACCGTCTGGCCTGTGTCCAGAGCTATGGTAAAGGCTATATCTGCTGTGATGTGCTCCCTCACCTTTTGTTCGCTTTCCCCGAGGTTGATGCCGATGAACTCAATCTCCCCTCCTGTCTCCAGGAAAGCTGCCTGGAGATAGGGCTCCTGGGCGACGCAGGCAGGGCACCACGTGGTCCAGAAGGTGAACAGAACCCACTTATCTCGTAGCTGGCTCAGTTCCACTGTCTGTCCATCGATGGTGGGGAGGGCAAAATCCGGAGCCACATGTCCGATTCTCGGGGCTACGCTAAGGTCGGCAGATGGGGCACACCCCGGAAGATTCCCGCCTAGTACCACGACGGCAAGCACTATGGCTACCACCACTGCTGTCAATTGTATTATTCTTCTTCTGCGCATAATAATCATCGTCATCTAGAAAGTAAGAGAAATGAGGCGAGTGAGGGTGCTGGTAAGCAGCCCAACGCCTACTGCTATGAGTAGTACGCCGCTGAAAAGGGAGACCGTATTGGCGCGCCGGCTAAGCCATGTGATAACCGGCGTTGCTGTGCCCATGGCTAGTCCGATGGCGATAAAGGGTACTCCCAGACCCAGCGAGTAAACGAGAAGCAGATAACTTCCCTGCCATGCGGTTTGCGCACTCGAAGCCAGAGCCAGGATGCCAGCCAGCACAGGCCCTACACAGGGTGTCCATCCCAATGCATAGGCCGCTCCCAGCCCGAGCGACCGCAGGTATCCTGAGCCCTTGCCAGCGGAGCGGTTGAAGCGCATTTGATAATTGAGCCAGGGTATCCTGGGAGCGGCAAGCAACCAGAGCCCGAACAACACCAGCACACTACCGGCTATCTTGAAAAGCAGGCCAGTGGGAATAACTGCTCCTATGAATCCCGCCGAGGCTCCCAGGCCAGCGAACACAAGCGAGAAGCCAGCCACAAAACTAATGGCGTGGAATGTGGTGCGCCAGCGGCTGACTTCCGCGGTCAAAGATGAAGCACCTGTCAGATTGACTATGTATACCAAGGCTAGCGGTAGCACGCAAGGAGAGAGAAACGAAAGCACCCCGGCGACAAAAGCAACTCCCAGAGACAATTCATCCATAGAGAATCATAGTCAAACGCCTTGATTCAGACTGGAAAACCTCTTTCCGCTAGACATTAGACTCAGTTACCTCGCCTTTCACTCCAATCATAACCGTTTCAAAGGGAATATCCTTGCCGCTTTTGTCCAGAGCTTCCCGTGCAATATGAACCAGACCGTAACAGCAGGGAACTTCCATGTGCACAACCTTCAGACTTCTGATATCTGAACTCTCCAGTATCTGGGCGACCTTGCTCACATAAGCACCAACGTCATCGAGCTTAGGGCAACCGATAGCAATTGTTTTGCCCTTCAGAAAATCATGGTGGAAGTTAGCATAGGCGAAAGGGACGCAATCAGCCACCAGGACTAAATCCGCATTCCGCAAATAAGGAGCATGCGGTGGCACCAGATGAAGCTGTATCGGCCATTGACGGAGTTCAGAGCTAACCCTTGCTTCGGGCTTGACTGCCTCTTGCCTTTCCCAATGTAACATCTGGGCGGAAGGGCAAGAGCTTATTTCAGCATGGGAATGGTGTTCGGGAAGTTCGTGGGCATGCCTTTTCAGATGCTTCAGGTGTTTTTCTAAGAGCTGAGGCGATTTCTCCTTAATATGTCCTACTACCCCCTCTTCATCATATTCCTCAACCTCCTTTTCCTCAATAACCAGTGCTCCCTGTGGACATTCACCAAGACACGCACCAAGTCCATCGCAGAAACTCTCTTTTACCAACTTGGCTTTGCCGCCAACAATCTGAATGGCTCCTTCGGGGCAAGCGGGAATGCAAAGCCCACAGCCATCACATTTTTCTTCGTCAATCTTGATGATCTTTCGTCTTGTTTTTGCCATCTGTTCATTCCTCTTTTTTTAGCCTGTTATAAGCTTCCTCTCCAACACACTCTCTGGCATATTTACACCACTGCAGGCAGGACTCCAAATCGTTATAAATGGTGAATCCGCAATTACGGCATCTTGTCTGCATCTCGCTGGAGAGAGTCTCCACTTCCTCGCCACACTCAGGGCAGTTCTTGATTATTATTGTCGGCGTTCGTATACCGATTGCTCCAGGACATTTATCAAACATTGGTCACCTACCAAATCTCAATTACTTGATACTCTTCAGGAGCGGAGACATGGCTCTCAACTTGGCGACAATTCCGGGCAAGGTCTCCAGCACCCGTTCTACGTCTGCCTCGGTGTTCCCTCGCCCCAGCGTTAACCTGAGCGAGCAATGAGCTTGCTCGGGTGGAAGCCCCAGCGCCACAAGAACATGGGACGGTTCAAGGCTTGCAGAGCTACAAGCTGAGCCGGTGGAAGCACAGACGCCCTCTAAATCGAGATTCAAGACCATGGATTCCCCTTCAACAAAATCAAAGCTCATATTGACATTGTTGGGCAGCCTTCTCGTAGGATGGCCATTTAGCCGAGCGTGGTCAATCTTATCCATGAGACCTTTGATTAGCTTATCACGAAGATGGGTCAGCTGTTCTGCTTCCTTGTCCATCTCCTGCCGGGCAATCTCCACCGCTTTGCCAAAGCCGACGATAGCAGGAACATTTTCTGTGCCCGCCCTGTGTCTCTTCTCTTGCTCTCCTCCATGCAAGAGGGAGACTAACCTGGTGCCTTTCCTGGCATACAGCGCTCCAATTCCCTTGGGTCCATATAGCTTATGCGCTGAAATGGAAAGGAGGTCCACGTTAAGTTCATCCAAATTCACCGGGATATGCCCCACTGCTTGCACGGCATCGCTGTGGAGATAGACCCCGGCCTCTCTGGCAATTCTGCCTATTTCCTCTACAGGCTCTATGGTGCCCACTTCGTTGCTGGCATTTATTACCGAGATAAGGATGGTCTTGTCGGTGATAGCTTTCTTGACATCCCGGGGGTCGACCAGGCCATGCCCGTCTACCGGCAAGTAAGTTACCTTGAATCCTCGTCCTTCCAGAAATTTGCACACCTCCATTACCGCGTGGTGTTCGATACGAGTAGTGATGATGTGATTTCCCTTATGTTCATTGGCATAGGCGATGCCCTTCAGTGCGTAGTTATCCGCCTCTGTTCCTCCGCTGGTAAAAATGATCTCCTCACTCCGGGCGCCGATAAGACCTGCCACCCTAGTTCTGGCCTCTTCTACGGCCCCCTTTGCCTCCTGTCCATAAGAGTAGATGCTCGACGGATTGCCAAAGACATCGGTGAAGTAAGGCAGCATGGCCTTCACCACGTCGGGATTAGTCGGCGTGGTGGCGGCATGGTCCAGATATGTTCTTCGCATCTAACCCTCTACTATATCTCCGACAACAGAGTCAACCCTCACTCCGTTGGCAGTCACCCAGGCAATACCACTGTCAATATCTTCTCCCTTCCCTTCCAATTCAAGAACCACCCAGCCCTTATCTCCATTTACATCAGCGCGACGAATATTGGTAACTACCTGGAACTGCTGACCGAGCCTGTAAATGATAGGCTCCTTGATCAAATCCGGGGGAAAGGTAAACATTACCTGTTTCGTTGTCATCTCGGCCTTCTTCATTTTGGTCGAATTAGTATAGCACGGCGCATAGCTGGTCGCCTCAAGCTCACACTCCAAGCACCTCCGCGAATGATTCAAGACTGGGCTGGATAACAAAGGGTCGAACAACGTCTGAAATTATATCCTGTGTCCTTGGTCATGCCCCAGATTATCGGCCTTAACCAGTGGAGTGAACCCGGTGCCGATATCCACTACATCGCCCTCAACGGGCAACAGGTCTCGGTAGCGCCACATTCCTGGGTGGCCTTCAGCAATCCTTTCCCGACTTATCACTTTGGCTATAGACTTGTAGTCGTAGGCTACCTCTAAAGGACTCAAGCAGAAGTCGCATAGATTGAGAGCTTCCAGCGTATATTCCCGCCCGCATTTTCGGCAACGCAAAGTTCTGGCGTAAGACAAGTCTCTATTTCCTCCTGTAACTCTCCTGATGTCCTGGGTGCCTTGTTCCAGGCGTTTATTTCAAGTACCTCTCCGGGTCTTCATCGAAAGCCTTCTTACAGCCGGGAGCGCAGAAGTAATAGTTCTTCCCTTTATACTCCGACGTTCCTGCCGCCTTCTTGATATCCACCTGCATGCCGCACACCGGGTCCCTTGCCGTCTTACCACTCTCCTTCGTCTCTTGCCGGCTGCTGTGTCCACCAGACAGTCGCCTGAGCCATTCTGCCATCTCGTTCACCTCCTTTCCAGGGAATTGAGCGCCTGCTCCAGATCCTCAATCAAATCGGCGATATTTTCCAGGCCAACCGACAACCTGACCAGTCCATCGGTAATCCCCACCTTCTCCCTATAATCGTTGGGCATTGAAGCATGGCTCATAGAAGCTGGATGCTCAGCAAGAGAAGCAATCCCGCCCAGCGATTCGGCCAGAGAAAAGACCGCGAGCTTTCTCAGGAAGGTATTGGCGCCCTCGATTCCAGTTCCCAGTTCAAAGGACACTACTCCACCAAAGCCTTTCATCTGCCGCCTGGCAATTTCGTGTCCGGGATGAGAGTCAAGCCCGGGATAGAGCACCCTCTTTACCCTGGGATGCCCTTTAAGGTAGTTTGCCACGGCCAGGGCATTCTCTTCATGCTGTCTCATTCTCAGGGGCAAAGTCTCGATCCCCCGAAGCACCAGCCAGCAGTCAAAGGGTGAGGCACATGTCCCCATACCATTAAGCAAAAACTGTACCCTCTCAGTTAGTTCATCGGTGGTGGTCACCACAGCGCCACCGACAACATCAGAGTGTCCATTGAGATATTTGGTGGTGGAGTGGACGACAATGTCAACTCCGTATTCAATGGGCCTTAAGAAATAGGGAGTGGCAAAGGTGTTATCTACTACTGTCAGCAACTTATGCTTCTTAGCGATTTCAACCATCATCTCGAGGTCAGTGATATTGAGCAGCGGATTGGAGGGGGTCTCCAGCCATAACATTCTGGTATTGTGCCTTATTGCCTCCTCGACCCTTTGCCTGCTATCCATTCTCAGGAATGTGAAATTCAACCCGAAGTCCTGCATCACATCCTGAAATAGGCTGTAGGTTCCTCCATAGACATCATCCCCCGAAATTACATGGTTGCCTGCTTTCAGGAGGTGCATAACCGTCGTCTCAGCGGCCATACCAGTGGCGAAGGCGAAGCCGGCTTTTCCTCCCTCGAGCTGAGCGATGGTATCTTCCAGAACTTTCCTCGTCGGGTTTGCCGTGCGGGAGTAATCATAGCCTTTCGTCTTACCGACATCCTCAAAGACAAAGGTTGATGTTTGGTAAATAGGCGTGGATACGGCACCAAATGCTCTATCCGGTCTATCCCCGGCGTGAATGGCCATGGTTTCAAATCTCATATTCCCCCTCCTTGGCTGAAGACTGCCTCTATTATTATCTTCTCCCGTAGCGCTTCTTCGGGAGATGCTATTCCGCTAACACTCTCCAAGACTCGCAAACGTTCCTCCAGTTCGTCTTGTTCTCTTAAGACGAACCTGATGGCGTCCGCTACCGGGTCGGGTAGAGTACCATGGTCTAGAACCATAAGCGGCGTTCGGTGGTCCTCCATTATTCTGCCCGGAATTCCCACTACTGTAGCACCAAACGGCACCGACTTCACCACCACCGAGCCGGCACCAATTCGGGCCTCATCCTCTATCGTGATAGCGCCCAGGGCCACTGCGCCTGTCCCAATCACCACATTGTTACCGACGGTGGGATGTCGCTTGCCCCTCTTCAAACTTGTTCCCCCCAGGACAACCCCCTGGTACAAAAGGACATCGTCTCCAATCTCGGCAGTCTCACCGATGACTACGCCTGCCCCATGGTCAATGAAGAACCTCCTGCCGATCCTGGCTCCAGGGTGAATTTCGATGCCGGTCAGGAAGCGATTGATGTGGGAGAGGAAACGTGCCAGGAACAGTAACCTGTGGCGCCAGAGGAAGTGGGCGCAACGATGAAACCAGAGGGCGTGGAGGCCAGGATAACAGAAGATGACCTCCGATGTGCTCCTTGCCGCTGGATCTCTGGCCAGAACTGTTTGAATATCTTCTCTCAAGCTCTTAAACAAGATGCTCGCCCTCCTCGCTTTCTAGGGACTTGATGCCGTCTGGTACAGGTTCTGGAAGAGCCATGTAGATAGGTAGCGCTCGCCGGTGTCCGGTAGAACCACCACGATAAGCTTGCCCCGATTTTCTGTTCTTCTGGCCACTTCCAAAGCTGCCCAGGTTGCTGCGCCTGAAGATATGCCGGCCAGTATGCCTTCCTCTTTGGCTAATCTCCTGGCCATTGCTCCGGCATCTTCATTGGTGACCCCGATAATTTCATCAGCCAAATCCAGCCTCAGAATCTGGGGTATAAATCCAGCACCAATACCCTGAATCTTATGCGGGCCGGGCTTGCCCCCGGAAAGGACTGGAGAATTACTCGGCTCTACAGCAATGGCCTTGAACTCAGGCTTCCTCTTCTTAATCACTTCGGCTACGCCTGTGATTGTCCCTCCCGTCCCCACGCCGGAGACCAGAATATCCACCTTGCCATCCGTATCCCGCCAGATCTCTTCCGCCGTAGTCAGTCGGTGTATCTCGGGATTGGCTGGATTGTTAAACTGCTGGGGCATAAAGCAATCGGGATTTTCTGCCACGAGCTGTTCCGCTTTCCTGACCGCTCCCGGCATGCCCTCCGCTCCGGGGGTCAAGACCAGCTCGGCTCCGAAAATAGAGAGAAGCTGCCTCCGTTCCAAAGACATGGTATCAGGCATGGTGAGGATAAGCCTGTATCCTCTGGCAGCGCAGACGAAAGCCAGGGCGATCCCGGTATTGCCGCTGGTGGGCTCGACAATCACCGTATCTTTGTTGAGCAGCCCCTTTTCTTCAGCATCGACAATCATCGATACCCCGATTCTGTCCTTTACGCTTCCCAGGGGATTGAAAGACTCAAGCTTAGCCACCACTTCTGCACCTGCTCCTTCCGTTATTCGATTCAGCCTCACCAGAGGTGTATTTCCGATCAACTCCGTAGAATCCCTGGCTATCCCTCTGGTTAGCTTCGGTATCTCTATCGTCTTATGTTTGAGCCTCTCCACGTTTTGACTTAGCTTTGCCATTTTGCTTTCCCCCCTGATTGTAATTTGCAAATGTATTTCGTGGGACAAAAACTCTAGATGTAATACATCTTTGTTTCACTTTGTCCTTTCTGTCTCTGCCGCTCTACCAGGTCTTGCAGGGTGGTGGAATCCAGAACTTGAATCATTGCCTTCTGCAGCTCGCTCCAGACCTCTCGACTAACACAAACAGCAGAGCGGTCACATAATGCCGGATTATTGACGCATTCGACCGGCGCGACGGAGCCTTCGAGCAGTTGTAACACTTCACTGAGCTTGATTTCCGAAGGTGGCTTAACCAGTAACACACCTCCACGAGCTCCTCGCCTGCTCTTCACAAGGCTGGCGGCTATAAGAGGAGTGATCAAATGCTCCAGGTAGGGCAGTGAAATCTCCTGCCGCCGGGCAATATCCCTGAGCAGAACGGGCCCTTCGCCTTGGTGAATAGCTAAATCCAATAATGCCCTCAGTCCGTATCTTCCTCTGGTAGAAAGTTTCATTTGACCACTCCTTATTGTTGACTATAATACTCAACTTGGTCTATAATAGCAAAGGGTGATAAACTTGTCAAGTTACAGAAATTAGCTGGAGGCTGTCTGAAAATGTAGTTGCCCAATCTATTGGGCCATGAGAGCTCCGATGAAATCGGGGCAACTACAAAAATGCGGAGAAGCCCGATAAATCAGGCAACCACAGTAATACAGAGATGAAAATATTCAACACCCTGACCCGACAAAAGGAAGACTTTCGTCCCCGCGGCGAAGCGGTGACCATGTATGTCTGTGGAATTACCGCTTACGACGAAAGCCACATCGGGCACGCCATGACATACATAATCTTTGACGTAATCAAGCGCTATCTGAGATTCAAAGGTTACAAAGTCAGGCACGTGCAGAACTTCACCGACATAGACGATAAGATCATAGAGCGTGCCAATCAGTTAGGGATGGTACCTCTGGAACTGGCGAATAACTACACTAACCGGTATTTTGCCGACATGGATGCGTTAAACGTGGAGCGGGCCGATGGCTATCCCCGGGCAACCGAGGAAATACCGAAAATCATCGAAATTGTGCAGGGTCTGCTTGGCGGCGGTTATGCATATGCGTCTGAAGGGAGCGTTTACTTCCGCGTTAGGAATTTCTCCGACTACGGCAAGCTGAGCCACAGGAACTTATCGGACATGATCTCCAAAACAAGCATCCATGAAGAGAAGAAGGAATATCCGTTGGATTTTGCTTTATGGAAGGCGTCGAAACCGGGTGAACCCTTCTGGGAGAGCCCCTGGGGGAGGGGCAGGCCGGGCTGGCACATAGAGTGCAGTGCTATGGCCTTGAAGCACCTCGGCGACAGCATAGATATTCATGGTGGCGGACAGGACCTTATCTTTCCTCATCATGAGAACGAGATTGCACAATCGGAGAGTTTCACCGGGCAGGTTCCCTTTGCTCGATACTGGCTGCATAACGGCTTATTGCAGCAGGACAAGCAAAAAATGAGCAAGTCCACCGGTAACCTGGTAAGTGTTAAAGACGCACTAAACCATTTCAGCTCCGATGCCATTCGCCTTTTCATCCTTGGCTCGCATTATAGAAGTCCGCTTACGTATAGTGAGGAGGGGCTGGAAGCGAGTGAGAGGGGCGCAGAAAGATTACGCGGAGCATTGACCCATCGAGTCAATGTGGACGAAGGAGTCGCTATACTCAGCGCTGAGCCATTCGAGCGACAGTTCATCGAAGCTATGGACGACGACTTCAATACTGCGCAGGCAATAGCAGTTCTCTTCGAATTGGCCAAGGAAATAAACCGCGGCGCCGAACAAGGTGCAAATACAACTGAGGCGCAGCACACTCTGTTGAAGCTGGCGGGTGTTCTGGGTCTCACCTTAAAGGAGAAGAGACAGCTTACGCCCGACGCAGAAGAGTTCATCAATCTCCTCGTATCCACCAGAGAGGATTTGCGTCAAAACCAGCAGTGGCAATTGGCCGACAAGATTCGCAAAGGGTTGGATGGCCTGGGAGTAGCCCTGGAAGACACTCCTGAAGGAACAAGATGGAAATACCGGCGATAGCCCGAGTCACCTGAACTGAGCACTGCAGCCGCTGACTCCGACCTTGCCAGCGTAACCGCTATTCAGATTCGACCCGGGTTCGTACCACGAGTGTCAGGTCCTGTAAATCTTCAATCACGACCTCTGCCCCTTCTACAACAACACCGCATCTGGAGACAGCTTGCCATATTTCACCTTGCACTCGAACCAGGCCTTCAGGGTTCAGTGACGTAATGCTCTTCCCTGTCAGCCCTATCATGCTGTCACAGCCGACGGGTGACTTCTTCCGCTGGTCTAAGACGATGCGGTACAGTAACCAGTACAATGCTGCACATGCCACGGCGGCCAGGATATAGGCCCAGAACGGGATCGGAACACCCAATCTCCAGAGCACAAGGAATATGACCACTGCTATGAGTATCTCATCGAGAAGCAGGATGAACGCTTTGAGGTGAATACCCCATTTCTTTTTCATAGAACCTTATCCATGCCCCAATTGCTTCGTACTTCTGTAGGAAAGCTCGCAGGCTACACATTTGGCGCGGGCAGGGTTAATACTGCCGGAAGTGCCGGCATGCCGCTGTCCACAATCATTGTGCAGTCAAATTCTATCAAAGCTCGAGCCGGCAAGCCAGTTTCTCCACTCGTTCAGTACCTTAGTGATACATCTCTTTTGTCATTGCGAGGAGCGTAGCGACGAAGCAATCTTGGGGGCGGGGCATGAGATTGCCACGTCCCGACAAGTCGGGACTCGCAATGACACGGAAGGTTATTGCCGAATGCTGCAAACACACAAAGTGCCACCGATCTATCTGGACTAGGTCAGGTTCTGCATCTTGTGCACGTGGGCAATTTGGCGAATCGTTCCGCGCCGTGCGGATACTGAAATGTGGCTGCACGCGCCAGACGACTTATGCTATATTGAAGGAAAGTAAGCGCTTTATGAGGAAGGTACAGAAGCATGTCACGAGGAGCTAAGGGCCGGCAGCCGACCAGCCGCAGAAAATCGCAATCAGGACAGATGAGCAGCCTGTCAACGAAGAAGAAGCTGCTAATCGGAATAGGTGCGGTGGCTGTCATCGTCTTGATAGTGATAGTAGCTACAATACCGTCGAAGCCGAAAACTTACTCGGCACCGCCACCGATGATGATCGACACGAGCAAGCAGTATACTGCCACCATTGAAACCGAAAACGGAAATCTGGTACTGGAGCTGTTCGCCAGTGATGCTCCGATAACGGTCAACAACTTCGTATTCTTGGCCCGTGAGAGATTCTATGATGGCCTTACATTCCACCGTGTTGTTCGTGAACCCTCCCCCTTCGTCGCTCAGGGGGGATGTCCCAATGGAGACGGGACCGGCGGCCCCGGTTACCGATTTGACGATGAAATCACCGAGCATACCCACATTGCCGGCGCGCTGTCGATGGCCAACTCCGGCCCCAATACCAATGGCTCGCAGTTCTTCATCACCTATACTCCTCAGCACCACCTCGACGGTAAGCACTCAGTATTCGGTCAACTGATTGAGGGAATGGACGTTCTCGAGAGTCTTGAGAATGGCGACGTCATGATACGAGTTACCATACACGAAGGGTAGCTTGATCCAGCTATATTCGCCTTCCTGGTATTTTGCCACAATCCGGTTGAGCAGGTGAACTCCGACAAGCCCGGTACGTTAATTGAGAATCTCAAAAAAGGCGTCCTGTTGAGTCCGCCCCGCATTATTCGTCAGTGAAGAATACCATGCTATAATGGTGAGAGAATGGCTCTGGCAGCCGGGCGATTCTGGACATTGAGAATGCCCTGAGGAGAGAAATGCGCTATAAGTGTGTTACCTGCGCGATTGAATTTGATACCATAGAGCAGCTGGCCAGGCATAAGCAACAGCATCAGGC
>JAWOCP010000135.1:0-9366 GCA_046483735.1 Dehalococcoidia bacterium | reverse complement strand
GACTCTCGGAGTAGGTGACGATAATACCGCTTACCTCGCTGAGTGGAGTAGCCTGTATCGATATACATCGTGTCCACACTATAATACATTACAGGAGATTTGTCAAGGGTTATTCCCCATAATTATTAGTGTGCACTTTCTCGAGATAACCTGAGGCTGTTTGAACGTGATTCCGGCTGGAAGATCCGCTGCAATCTTATTTTTCAACTTCTTTTGGCCAGGCGGCACCGAATGCAGACCACTCAAAATCAATTCCGGAAGACCTGGGGTGTCCAAACCGGCAGCTTTTGCAGGAGAAGCGGGGCATAAACCCGCTTCATCTAAGACTTATCCTTATTTTCGTGCGTCGCCTGGGTTATCTGCCTGAGGGGCTAGACAGAGAAATGCATTGCCCATCCGCTCCCGGTTAAGGTTTAGCTTTCATATACAATAACCTTTATTGGGGTTGGATTGAAGCCATTGCACGGGCTCCGGTCCTGAGGACAATTCGATATTGCCACAAGGCAATCTGTCTCTGCCAACAACTCCATATAGTCACCGGGCTTATTAATCGGCTCACGAATCTCCCATACGCCATTATCATCCTCACACAGGTTCATGAATAGAGAAGCACAACAGTCTTCACTGAAGTCCTTCCCTGTCAATCCGTAAGGGGCCAGAGCCATAGCAAAATTGTCCCTGCAGTTTCGTGCCCCTCTGATGCCAAACCTGGCATAGTTTATATCGTCGTTACAATAACCGCCTGTGAAACCCCCGGTGGGGCCACGTGTGCCCACCGTGTCCTCAACTATCTCAAACATCCTTCTGCCCTTCTGTGAAAAAATGTGGTGTCCCTTGGTTATATGCAGAGTTTTGTTAAACAGTGTAGTAACTACACAAGATGACCTCTCCTCGGAGTCATTAAGGTTAAAGAAAATAACGTCAATAACCTGTTGACCCTCCAGGTCAATTAGCCGCAGGCGCTGTCCCTTTCTAATGGTCAAGGCAAGATATTCTCGTGCCGGGATAGTTACCTCCTGAATTATGTACCCTGTAATATCACGCTTATCTATAGAGTCACTCATTCTGGTTACCCTCGGAGGTTCTTCCCTGGAGATGGCTGTAATGCGCTCAAATGGCGCTGCTCATCTGCCGGGCTTCGACCTGCATATAGATTTGCAGCAGCTTGTTTCCCCAGAACCGCGGCCCATGCTACACGAGCCACCCTGCACTGTCAACCATTGGTTCGAGATATTCTTGAGATTTTCGCCGGAGGCATGAATGGTGATCACCTCGAACAAGATGGGCTGAACTTACGTCTTAGCATCCATCAGCGGCCCTGTTCCTTCAGTTCACCTTTCCCACTGCTGCCAGATATACGACAAATTCATTCTTGCCGTCGATTCTCAATAGCTGGTCCATCAACTCCTGGTCATAGGCAGCAACTGCACAGACACCGGCGTTTGCCACTTCGCACGCCAAATATAGATTCTGACATACGTGCCCCGCGTCGAGGAGAATGAGTCTGTGAGCAGCCAAGCCATAGCGCCATTCCATTCTGTACGGTATTGCCGACCAGATGAACACTGCCGCAGCACTGGCCATCCAGTTCTGCTGGAAAGCTGCTCGTCCTACCTTCTCTCCTGCTCTTCCATCCCTGTACTCGACTAGAAGCTGGTGTTCAAGTGGTAGATATCTATAGAACCCTGTATCCAGACCTTTGACATTGAGAACGCATATATGGGTCTCGAGCGCATGGCGGGCTCCGGCTGATGGGACAGTCCTGCGAGCATGACCGGCACCCAAATGCTCTCGTATGCCTTGAGTTGCCCATATGAGGAATGATAACTCCACCAGCGTCAGCGCACTTCCACTGAATTGTCGGTGGCTCCGGCGATTCGCGATGGCGAATAGCAAATCTACGCTCGGCAATATCTGGAACTCATCTGGGGGAATCAGACCGATTCTCTCGGCGTCGGTTGAATATGCTTTCTCAATGGATGGCGGAGGAACTCCCAGGCTCTGACCGGTTCTTGAGAAATCAACCGTTTTTCGTACACTATCCTTCACGAAATAGCGATTCTGCTCTATCGAAGATTCCTGCATACCGCACCTCTTGTCCTGGTTATATTGGCATCGGGAAAACAGTTAGCTCCTCTTTATGCTAGCACCCTGGTATTCGCATTAGCAAACGTGCTATATGCTACGAGAGCGAGATGCCAGACAGTACATAAGCCGGCATAGCCCTGGGCACTTCAGGGGACGTAAATACTCTCGAACGGATTCCAGCAACAACGCGGTCAGGAGCGGCAGGTCGCCGAGGAAAGAACTCTCCATCGGCGACGCCAAGAAAACTAGCGAAGGCCGAGTGCTTCATCAGGCCCGGCACACTATGTCCGCAAGAATTCTACTTATTGGCCTGTTTCTCAGCCCAGTTGCCCGCTCCGGGTACCTTCCACATCTTGCCTGTTCCTGCCATGATCATGAGGATAATCCACAATACCACCGTCAGTATCCAGATAAGAGTACCAATCACTCCGGCGAAAGCAATTAGCCCGGGTGAAAAGGTAGCAACACCGATAGCAACTAGAATTCCCGAGAAGACAATCTGGGCTATAGTCAGCACGCCGAAGACCATGATGGATTGCCAGGCATGGAATTTGACAAAGGTGCTCTTCTTTTCAATGACGACGAAGATTATCCCCGTTATCCACCCAAACAAGTAGGAAAGAAGCCCGGCGACATTGGCCGACAAACCCGTGCTACTCTCCGCTTCAGGCTTGGCTCCACCCTCGGCCGGCGTTGCCGCAGCGCCAAGCCCGCCACCACACTTGGCACAGAACTTGGCCTCCTCAGGGTTTTCCGTTCCACATTTAGGACAAAACATATTCACCTCCTTGGCTAGTAAATCTATATTATATACCACGGATATGTCAATAGCCTTGAGGTGTTTCTTACCACCCTGAGCATTAGCGAAGGGATTAGATTGCCACGCCCCGATGTAATCGGGGCTCGCAATGGCAAGAACGCGAATGGTGATTTCTGGTCACAGAATTTCATCCTGCCGGAAGACCCAGGTGACGGCAACCACACTGTCATCTTCGGCCAACCCCATTAGCCTGGCTCCCCGGCCACCCCTGCCCTGAATGGAAACCTGCTCCATGGGAATGTTCACCACGTGGCCCCTGGCTGATAACATCACCAGGGAGCCTTGCGGGGAAACAAGCCTGGACGCAACCAGATTGCCCGTCTTGGAGTTAACCCTGTAGGCCCGCACTCCCTTGCCTCCCCTATAATGGATGGGATAGTTCTTTATCGGAGTCAGCTTGCCAAAACCTTTCTCGGTTACGGTGAGCACGTAAGCATCGGGAAAGACGATGCCCATACCAACAACATAATCATCAACAAGACGAATACCACGAACGCCGCCACTGGTCCGAGATGCAGTCCTCAGGTTTTCAACCTTGAATCTCATAGCCTGCCCATTGCGACTCACCAGTATGACCTCATCTACGTTGGCAACTACACCGGCTGAGATCAGCTCATCTTTGTCTCTCAGCCCCATAGCAATAATGCCATTGCGCCTTATGGAGGCGAATGCACTTAGCGTAGTCTTTTTTACCACGCCGCCCCTGGTAGCCATCAGCAGAAACTTGTCGGACGGAAAGCTGGCCAGCGCTAATACCTCAGTTACTTCGTCTTCCAGGTCAATAGGTGACAAATTGACCAGAGCTATCCCCTTGGCCGTGCGGGATGAGTCCTCGGGAATCTCGTAGCACTTGAGACAGTAAACCTTACCGGTGCTGGTAAAGAAAAACAAATTATCATGAGTGTCGGCTACCACGATGTGGCTCACTGTATCAGCCCCCCGGGTTACCATTCCGATAACGCCTTTACCGCCACGGCGTTGCAACCGATAAGTGGTGGCAGAAATCCTCTTAATGAACCCTCCGCTGGTCAGGGTCACTACCATTGCCTCATGAGGCACGAGGTCTTCCGTACGAAATTCCTCGATTTCTTCCCTTTCTATTACAGTTCGCCGAGGATCACCATACTTGGACTTGAGCTCCTGGGCATCCTGAGCGACCAGTGAGAACACTTTCCGAGGATTAGCCAGCAAGTCCTCAAGATAGGAAATATTCTTTATCACAGCGGCATATTCCTCGGTTATCTTGTCCTGCTCCAGCTTGGCGAATCTGCGAAGCGGCATATCAAGGATAGCTTGCGCTTGAATCTGCGACAGAGCGAAAGCTGCCATCAAATCAGCACGAGCGGACTCCACCGTTTGAGATTGTCGAATGATTTTAATCACCTGGTCAAGATTGTTCAGGGCAATTCTGAAGCCTTCGAGGATATGAGCCCTGTCCCTGGCCTTATCAAGTTCAAACTGAGACCTCTTGGTAATGACCTGAAAACGAAAGGCAATGTAAGAAGTCAGCGCCTCTTTAAGTCCGATTACCTGGGGTTGTCCATTGAGCAAAGCCACCATATTGATAAAGAAGGCAGATTGCATCGCGGTATATTTGTAGAGGTTATTAAGCACCTGGCGGGTTTGTGCTTCTTTTCTGAGCTCTATGACAATACGCATACCTTCCCTATCCGATTCATCACGCACTTCGGATATCCCTGAAATTCTCTTCACTTTGACCAGTTCAGCTATTCTCTCTACCAGAGCCGCCTTGTTCACCTGATAAGGAAGCTCGGTGACAATTATCTGTCTCTTGCCCCCTTTGCTGGTCACTTCGCTGGCTCTAGCCCGGAGCACAATCTTTCCTTGCCCTGTAGTATAAGCGCTGTCTATGCCCTCTCTGCCCCAGATAATGCCGGCAGTGGGAAAATCGGGGCCTGTCACCAATTCCATTAGTTCCTCTACGGTGGCCTGGGGATTCTCAACCAGATAGACGATGGCATCGCAGACCTCGCTCAAGTTATGAGGAGGAATATTGGTCGTCATTCCCACAGCTATGCCCGAGGAACCACCAACTAACAAGTTAGGCAACCTGGCAGGCAAGACAGTGGGTTCCTTGAGAGAGTCATCGAAGTTGGGGGCGAAGTCGACGGTATTTTTCTCGATGTCGACTAACATTTCCTCGGCAATTTCGGAAAGACGAGCTTCGGTATACCTCATCGCCGCCGGCGGGTCATCGTCAACGCTCCCGAAATTGCCCTGCCCGTCAACCAGGGGATACCTCAGAGAAAAATCCTGAGCCATGCGCACCATGGCTTCATATACCGGGGCATCTCCATGCGGGTGATACTTCCCCAGAACCTCACCAACAATACGGGCGCTTTTTCTGTACGGACTATTGTGCCGTAACCCCAGGCCATCCATGGCGAACAGGATACGTCTCTGTACCGGCTTCAGCCCATCACGCGCATCAGGCAGGGCCCGGGAGACGATGACGCTCATCGCATAGTCCAGGTAGGAGCTTTTCATCTCCTCTTCGATGTCAATAGGCTTTATGATTGCCGCTTCCGTCAAATCTCAGACTCCTCTCTCACTATCTTCACCAACAACACTGAAACCTTCAGGCAAAGACTCTTCCTCGCCGCCAGAATCTTCGTCTTCCTCAAAATCTCCGAGCTCCAGCAATGCCTCGCTTTCGTCGGTAATGGCTCCCCGTCTGAGGAGGCTTTCCTTAATGCGCGTGCGCAGGTGCTCTTCGGCTTTAACAGGAAAAGAGGGGCGTCCCGCTTGACTAGGATGTTGATACATCTCTTTAATAACTACCTGCACTTTGTTCTCTCCTGCATTGAGAATTGCCGCATCGTACCTGTTGCCCCCCTGCATTAGCTGCACGAGCCGCAATCCTTGTCTCGGATCTACTTCTCCCAAACGGTCTCCATCCTCACTTTTCACAATCAGCCGCTGCCCTATCACTTCCAACTGCACCTGGTCACCAAACGCCATCTTGGCCAGGACGTCACCCGAAGCCACATTCTGAAGGTCTACCACCGCGGCCTTGCCCATTTCAGTTATGAAAAGGTCAAGGGCAACCTTTCGAGCTTGGCCTTTCGAGGTCAAAGCTTTCTGACGGTTGTTGCTCAGGGCCGCCATAGACTCTGACAAACTGGTTAAACGGGCAAGATTCTTCCTGGCAATAGCATTGTCAGGAACGAGCTCCAAAGCCTTGAAATAGGCTTCCCTGGCTCCGTCAAAATCTCCCAGCTCTGTTAAAGCTCGGCCAAGACGATTGTAAGTCTCGGCATCAACGGGAAATTGTTCAAGTATGCTCCTGTTTATCGATTCGGCCTCCTCCCACCTACCCTGAAGCGCCAGGTCTACAGCTTCCTTGCTGAGTTCTCGTCTTAATCGAGCTTTCTCTTCCCCTTGCTGTTGATGGGCCCCCATATACATTTCCATTCCGTTAACTTAGGATGTTATGCCAAGATTGTCAAGTCCCTTTCTCCATCTCAAAAGCTTGATGCAATGCCTGAACAGCATCCCTAACCCTGGCCTCAGAGATAATGCAGGTTATCCGTATCTCTGAAGTTGTAATCAGCTGGATGTTAATGCCCTGTTCATGGAGCGTGCGAAACATCATGGCAGCATAGCCCGGTGCATTTTGCATCCCAGTACCCACGATGCTAACCTTGGCCAACGTAGAATCGGTTACACATCGCTCGCCACCCACAGTTCTAACCACCGGCTCCACGATGGACATCGCCTTGAGTAAATCACTCCGAGCCACCGTGAACGTGAGGTCGGTAATATTATTGATGCTGGCATTCTGGACGATGGTATCTACACTTATATTTGCTCTGGCCAAAGGCTCGAAGATTGCCGCTGCGATACCAGGATGGTCGGGGACACCCACGACGGTGACCTTGGACACATTGGTATCATGCGCAATACCCCTTACCTTGTTCTTCACTTCCATAGAGGCCTCCTTACGAATACTGGTACCCGGGCTATCGCCGAAGCTGGAAGCCACCAGTATGGGCACATTATACAACTCTCCCAATTCCACCGCTCTGCTATGAATTACCCTGGCTCCATAGCTGGACAGTTCCAGCATCTCCTCATAGCCAATTTCCTTCAGTTTCTTCGCTGCGAAAACAAGGCGCGGGTCAGCAGTATAGACGCCTTCAACATCAGTATATATCTGGCATGCTTCGGCGTTCAAGCTGGCAGCGAGAGCAACTGCCGTCGTATCGGACCCGCCGCGACCGAGGGTGGTAATATCCATTTCTTGGTTGACGCCCTGAAACCCGGCCACAATGACAATATTGCCCTTCTCTAATTCACTAACCACTCGTTTCGTGTCGATGCGGAGAATCCGGGCCCGACTGTAGCTGGAATCAGTCTGGATGCCTGCCTGAGCACCGGTAAGGCTTACTGCCTTGTAACTCAAACTCTTCAAAGCCAGTGCCAGAAGGGTGCTGGAGACTATTTCCCCGGTAGACAGAAGGACATCGAGTTCCCTGTCAGCAGGCTGTTCGTTGACCTGGTAAGCCAGTTTAATCAAATCATCGGTGGTGTCTCCCATGGCCGAAACAACAACCACCACCTGATTTCCCTCATCTTTCGCTCTGGCGACACGGCGAGCTACGTTCTTAATTTTCTCCGCATCAGCCACTGAACTGCCACCGTATTTCTGAACTATCAGTGCCATCTCTTCGCCTTCATTTACTCTATAAGCCTGCTCATAATATTATACCCTTCCTCGACAAGAACGCCTGTGCCTTCGGCCTCCGTCTCGGTGAATCTCTTCGCCACACGCCGACTCGTCGGGGTAAACCCCGGCCCCCAGAGCATGAATGGGACCGGGTCAGCAACATGAGTCTGAACCTCGATCGGCGTGGAGTGGTCAGGCAGAATGAGCACCCGAAGTGCTTCCTCCCTGTCCCGGGTACGAAGCCGACCCACAATCTCTTTATCTACCATCTGGATAGCCTCTATCTTGTCCTCGGCCAGACCGGCGTGAGCTGCCTCATCGGTTGCCTCAACATGAATAACTATCATGTCGGATTCTCCAAGTGCTTCCAGGGCACCAATGGCCTGAGCCACGTAATTGTTATCCATGCCGTCACTAACACCAGGAATATCGAGCACCTGCATACCAACCATTCGGGCTAAGCCCCGCATAATATCGACCCCTGATGTCACGGCAGCATCAAGTCCATAGACCTTTCTGAAGGCTGGCATATCAGGTATTTTGGCACTACCCCAGAAAAGCCATATCATAGTAGCCGGAACATCGCCTCGTGTTCTTCGCTCCACATTCACAGGATGGTCACGAAGCACAGGCTCAGATTGTGCCATAAGACCTCTCAACAGGTCGCTCCCGGGCCCTTGGGGCAGAAATTCATCGATAGCCTTGTTGGGGATGTCATGCGGCGGGGTACAACTGGCCAGGAGGGCATCTGTCCTCCCCTTTATCTTGCATATATGTCTGTAGCTCACGCCAGGATAGAAATGCACTTCATCGTTGCCAAGTTCTTCATTCAAACTGGCAATCAGGGCCCGGGCCTCGCCGGTACTGATATGTCCACAACTATAGCTCCACATGGTCCCGTCGCGAACAGCTACCAAATTACAGCGAAAAACGACCTCTCCTTCCTCAACAGGAATGCCCATTCCTTCAGCCTCAATGCCGCTCCGTCCTCGATAATACACCTTGGGGTCATATCCTAACACGGACATACAGGCACAGGCACTGCTGGGTTCCATTCCCGGCGGGACGGTACGAATCAGCCCGACTGCACCCGCCTTCGCCATAGCATCCATGTTGGGAGTGTGTGCCAGCTCCAGACAGGTCCTCCCGCCATGAGCAGTCAAAGGCCAGCCTGATGCCCCATCAATTATCAACACGCAGTACTTCATGCTATGGTCCAGTTACCCCCATGTCACCCTGAGCCCTTCACTTCTTGTCATTCTGAGCGTAGCGAAGAATCTCGCTCAGGACAGTCTCCCCGCAGGGTCTCGAAGATTCTTCGGTCGTCCCAACATGTCGGGACTCCTCAGAATGACAACAGAGTGAATGGTTACTACTTCACCCTTGCTCACCATAGTTAAACATCATATAATAGCACAACCAACGGGGCGTAGCGCAGTGGGTAGCGCGCAGCGTTCGGGACGCTGAGGTCGGAGGTTCAAATCCTCTCGCCCCGATTTACGCAGTACAAGCGATTGAAAGCTGCCTGTGTCTACTCCGAAGAATAAAAACAGAGCGGAGGGAAATCATGTTGAAAGCTGGAATTGTCGGAGCGACTGGCATAGTTGGTCAGCAATTTCTCGTTGCCCTCAAAAATCACCCCTGGATTGAAATCGCCGCCCTAGCTGCCTCCGAGAGGTCAGCAGGGCGCAGCTACAAACAGGCCATAACCGATGCCCAGTCCGGGGCATTGCGCTGGTTTTGCCAAGAACCCCCGCTGGGAGAGGTC
>JAWOCP010000109.1:0-10444 GCA_046483735.1 Dehalococcoidia bacterium | reverse complement strand
CCTCGTCCCGCCCGTATGCTCTGCCGGATAAGTGGCAAATGCGGCCTACCAGGGGGGAAAACAAAACTGTTTCATAAGGTGAGGGCTTGCCCTCGATAGCAGCCAGAGTCCTCTCCAGTCCCATGCCGGTATCTATATTTGGTTTTGGTAAAGGAGTACGATGGCCACTCTGGTCCTGATTGTATTGCGTGAATACTAGATTCCAGATCTCGGAGAAGCGGCCACAGTCGCAATTGGGCTTGCATTCGGGTCTGCCACAGCCAAGCTCCTCACCCAGGTCATAATGAATCTCGCTGCATGGCCCGCAGGGACCGGAATCACCGACCGGCCCCCAGAAGTTATCCTCCTGGCCGAACCGCAATATCCTACCGGCAGGGACGCCAATTTCTCGCCAGTAGGTGAAGGCTTCGTCATCGTCGATATAGATAGTTATCCAGAGCCGTTCCTCGGGCAGCTTCAAGTGTTTGGTTACGAACTCCCAGGCCCACATGATAGCTTCTTTCTTAAAATAATCACCGACACTGAAATTGCCCAGCATCTCGAAAAACGTAAGGTGTTTGCTATCGCCCACCGAATCTATATCGGTGGTACGGAAGCATTTCTGGCAGGAGGCTAATCGCTGGCTGGGCGGGGTCTCCAATCCCAGGAAATACGGCTTGATTTGCACCATGCCGGCGCTGGTCAACAGCAAAGTGGGGTCCTTATGAGGCACCAATGAGGAGCTGGGGATAATCTTGTGTCCTCTATCCTGGAAAAAACTCAGAAAGGCTTGTCTAAGTTCGTCACCAGTCACTTATCAGTCACCTGCTTGATTTTAGAAGTTAGCAGCTATAATGTCAATCAGGCCGTAAGAGAGCCTTTGCCGATGTCATGCTGAGGAAGCTAAGCGCCAGTCCGATGCCGCACTGCCCAGGAATTCATCGGCCCCGCATCAGCCAGGAATCCGGTTATTTGCCCTTCTTCGCGTAATCAGGGCACCAGGTGGCATTGGGGCGTGCAGGGTGGTGACAAGCGGTTCTCCAATTCCATTTACAGCTGTCACAAAGGAAGACATTCATGCCAAGATTCCTTTTGACCCTGAGTTTGAATTTGTCTATCCAACTGGGGTTGCTTCGCTTCTTCACTTGGTTCAGAGTCGCAGCCAGGGGCAATATTATTCGCTAGATGTCCTTAGACAGGGTGGCTAAGAATTCAGCGTTATTCTTCGTCTTGGCCAGCCGCTCCAGTATCCTGTGTGTGGCTTCACCATGGTTGGGGGAATCGCTGTCTATCATGCTAATTACGCGCCGGAGCAGCCATACTTGCTTCAAGGTATTTTCATCCAGCAGAAGCTCTTCCCTCCTTGTGCTGCTGGGCATAATGTCTATAGCCGGGAAGATTCTCCTTTCGGACAGTTTTCTATCCAGGTGGAGTTCCATGTTACCGGTTCCCTTGAACTCCTCATATATGAGGTCATCCATGCGGCTGCCGGTGTCTACGAGGCAAGTAGCAATGATGGTGATACTTCCGCCTTCATCGGTGTTGCGGGCAGTGCCGAAGAAGCGCTTCGGGGGATGCAAGGCAGTTGAATCTATGCCGCCGGACAAAGTACGCCCGCTAGGGGGCAGGGCCAGGTTGTAAGCTCTTGTAAGCCTGGTAATGCCATCAAGTAGTATGACCACATCCTTGCCCATTTCCAGCAGCCTCTTTGCTCTCTCTAGCGCCAGTTCCGCTACTCTAGTCTGGCTTTCCACCGGTTCATCGAAGGTAGCAGCGATAACCTCGGCATCAACTGACCTCTTCATATCAGTGACCTCTTCGGGTCTTTCTCCAATAAGGCAAACCATAAGGTGAATATCATTGTAGTTGGTAGTTATGGCATTAGCGATTTTCTGAAGAAGCACGGTCTTGCCTGCCTTAGGGGGTGACACAATAAGTCCTCTTTGCCCCCGGCCTATAGGTGTCACAAGATTAATCAGGCGGGTCGATAACTCATTTGATGTTGTTTCCAGATTGATAAGCTTGTTGGGGAAGGTGGGCGTCAACGAGCCAAAATTGCGGCGTGTTCTGGTTAGTTCAGGGTCAAGTCCATTGATACTTTCTACTCGGAGTAAGCCGTAGTATTTCTCGCTTTCTTTGGGAGGCCTGGCCTGACCACAAACAGCGTCGCCGTCTCTTAAGTTGAAACGACGGATCTGGGAATTTGACACATACACATCATTAGCGCCGCGCCGGAAAGTATCCTGTCGCAGAAAACCGTAGCCCTCGCTGATGATTTCCAGGATGCCCGTTACGAACACATTTCCCTGCTCTTCTGCTTCCGTTTGCAGGATGCGGTGAACAAGCTCGGGCTTCTTCAGGGCAGAGTAGCCGATGATGCCATAGTCCTTGGCCATTGCCTCTAATTCATCCCGATTTTTGCTTTCAAGTTCTGCCATGGTTGACATAGTAGCCTCTTTCTAAGTACCTCTTCTTTTATGATTTCTATACCTGCGTGGTTTTGCGGGGGCTTCTACAATAGTTCATCTCTTGCCATCACCTTTTTCCAGTCATCCCTGAAACGCTTGATACCGATATCTGTCAGAGGGTGTCGTATCATTTGTAGTAACACCTCATAGGGCACGGTAGCGATATGTGCACCAATCGCGGCTGCCATCAAGCAGTGTTGAGGATGTCTGATACTGGCGGCAATAACCTGGGTTGGCACTTGATAATAGTCCAGGTATTCTACAATATCAGCCACCACTTTCATACCATCTTCGCCAATATCATCTAATCTGCCTACGAAAGGGCTCACAAAAGCTGCTCCTGCTGCTACTCCCAGCAAAGCCTGGTTCAAAGTGAAGCACAAAGTCAAATTCACCTTTATGTTTTGACCAGCGAGCACCGAGGTTGCCTCCAATCCTTCGAGGCTGGCTGGTATTTTAACCACGATGTTCTCCGCCCACTTAGATATCTCTCTGGCTTCGGCTACCATTTTCTGAACATCCTGGCTCAATACTTCAGTGGACACTGGGCCGGGGACAATCGAGCAGATTTCCTTGACCAATTTTCGATAATCAACCTTGCCTTCTCTCGATATAAGGCTGGGATTGGTAGTCACTCCTTTAACCACACCCAGGCTAACCCCATGGCGAATATGCTCTATATTGGCAGTATCCAAAAATATCTTCATTTTTCTATGTTCAAAGGGAGGCTCGTCTGAGTACCTTCGACCAGTGTTTCCCTGGCTGCCCCAACAAACCCTAAGAACAATGGGTGGGGGGAGTCGGGGCGAGATTTGAACTCGGGGTGAAACTGGCAGGCAACCATCCAGGGATGGTCTCGCAATTCGGTAATCTCCACCAGTTTCCCATCCGGAGATAACCCGGAAGACACAAGACCGGCTTCCTCTAACGCCTGGCGGAAATCGTTGTTGAATTCATAACGGTGGCGATGCCTTTCATAGGCTACTTCGCTACCGTAACAACGAGCTGCTGTTGTTCCCGGGACCAGGTGACAGGGATAAGTCCCGAGCCTCATAGTACCTCCTTTTTGCTCTATGCCATGCTGTTCAGGTAGAAGGTCGATGACAGGATAGGCACTACTGGCATCAAACTCGGTGGAATTTACTTTGTCAGTATGAAAAACATGACGGCCGAATTCAATGACCATGGTTTGCAGCCCCAGGCACAGGCCCAGGTAAGGGACCTCCCTTTCCCGGGCGAATTTGGCAGCTTTTATCATGCCTTCAATCCCCCGGTAGCCAAAACCACCAGGAACAACTATGCCCTGGATCTGCCCCAGCTTATCAGCCGCCATGCCGTCCAACTGTTCTGAATCCAGCCATTCTATCTTCGCCTCGCGATTGTGAGCTAACGCAGCATGACATAATGCTTCCCGCACAGAGTAGTAAGCATCTCGGAGCTCCACGTATTTGCCCACTAATCCAATAATCACGGGCTCTTTGGGGGCTTTCAGCCTGGCCACCATGCCTCGCCATTCGTCTAAACTGCTTTGCTGGGCGCTTAATCCCAATCTCTGGACAATGAATTCCCCTAACCCGGCATCCTCGAGCAGCAAGGGCACATCGTAGATGGTTTCGCTGGTAACAAGGGAGATCACCGCCTCTTTGTCTACATCGCAAAACAGCGATATTTTGTCCTTTATCCCTTCAGATATCTCTTTATCGCTGCGAGACAGTATAACATCCGGTTGAATACCGATTCTCCTTAGCTCGTTGACGCTGTGTTGAGTGGGCTTGGTCTTAAGCTCATCAGTGGCAGCGATGTGTGGTAGGAAAGTGACGTGAATGTATAGCACATTATCCCTGCCTTCATCCTTTCTCATCTGCCTTATAGCTTCGAGGAAGGGCTGCCCTTCAATATCTCCCACAGTGCCGCCCACTTCAACAAGCATCAACTCAGCCCGGGATATTTCGACTGCCTCCCTTATTCGCCGCTTTATTTCATTGGTAACGTGGGGAACGACCTGAATCGTGCCTCCCAGAAAATCCCCTCGTCTTTCCTGAGCAAGGACCGAAGAATAGACTTGCCCTGACGTAACGTTAGAAGCTTGCGTCAACTCCACTCCGATGAATCTCTCATAATGCCCCAAATCCAAATCAGTTTCGGCACCGTCCCGAGTAACAAATACTTCACCGTGTTGGTAAGGGGACATGGTCCCCGGGTCAACATTCAGGTAAGGATCGAGTTTCTGCGCAGAAACAGATATGCCGCGGCTTTTCAATATTCTGCCTATAGAGGCTACTGAAATTCCCTTTCCTACAGAACTAACTACGCCGCCAGTAATGAAAATGTACTTAGCCACTGCTCGTTACAAGAGTATAAGGAATGCTAAATCTTGCAGACTGACCTTTAAATGCGAAGCAAACCCGAATCTATTTTCATTATAGAGAGTCAGGGTCGAAATTGTCAAGTCTGTAAGCCAAGCTTGTAGCGTCCCTTTCCGAACATTGAATCTCCCGAGGACCAGTGTAGAGCCCCGGCAATAAAGAGACTCGAGTGCCCTTTTTTCCCAAAATGATGTTGCATTTTACTACATTTAGTGGTAACATACTCGTATACTACAATCTTTAGGGGATGTCCGTGGACTGTCCTAATTGTGGCAGGCAGGAATTAAGGGTGATAGATTCTCGGGGCGTGGATGAAGTGGTCAGGCGCCGAAGGAAATGTCTGGCCTGCGGTGCTCGCTTCACCACTTATGAACGCATACAGCCTCATGACATCTTCGTTATCAAGAAGGACGGGCGGCGTGAGGAGTTCAGCCGGGATAAACTCTCCCTGGGTATTCGCAAAGCTTGTGAGAAACGTCCTCTGCCAGCGGGCGCAATTGATAAGTTCATAGACGGCATTGAGGCCGACCTTTATGAAATGGGCAGGCGCGAGATTCCCAGTTCTTATATCGGTGATTTGGTTATGGGAGGGCTGAAGAAATTGGACCATATTGCTTACATTCGCTTTGCCAGCGTTTATCGGAAATTTGCTGATATCGGCGTTTTGAAACAAGAAGTGGATAGCTTGGCGGTACGAAGAGAACTGACGCCAGCGAACCAGCTACCGCTGCCATCTTCCGAGGCGGCGAATTCTTCGATTGCTCGTAAGAAGAGATAGAATGTCTAAAACTGGTCGAAAACACAATCAAAAAGCTGTTGGTCGAGATAGAATAGCCCGAGCTGTTTTCGCTGCTGCCGAGTCCATGGGTATGAGTGATAGGAAATTGTTGGAGAAGTTTACAGAACAGGTGAGCCAACGCTTAGAGGTAGCTCAGCCTTTTCCAGGGATGGAAGAGTTTGTTTCCGAAAGAAATGCACAGCCTGTGTCGCCTTCCCAAATTCGGGCGATGGTCAAGAGAATACTGACTGCAGATGAATTCTCCCCCCAGGCCAGCAGCCAGGTCATTTCTGGAATCGAACTTAGCGATAATGGCTTAAGGGTCCTGGAAAGGAGATATTTGACAAAGGACGGAGAGGGGAGGATTATTGAGACACCGCAAGAGCTATTTCGCCGCGTCGCAAAGCACATTGCCTCAGCCGAACTTAGCTATGATTCCCAAGGAGACGCTTCGTCTTGGGAGGACGCATTCTATCAGTTGATGGCAAACCTGGAGTTCTTACCCAATTCTCCTACTCTAATGAATGCCGGTCGCGAACTGGGACAATTATCAGCTTGCTTTGTTATACCTATTGAGGATTCTATGGAGTCCATTTTTGATGCAGTGAAGTACACTGCTTTGATTCATAAGAGTGGCGGCGGAACGGGGTTTTCCTTTTCTCGACTTAGACCAGAAAGGGATAGGGTGGGTTCTACCGGTGGTATTGCCAGTGGCCCTGTTTCTTTTATGCGGGCCTTTGATGTCACCACCGATGTGATAAAGCAGGGTGGGATGCGGCGCGGAGCCAACATGGCGATACTCAATGTCGATCATCCCGATATTTTGAAATTTATCGAAGCCAAGGACGACCAGGAGGCTCTGACCAATTTCAACCTTTCTATAGCTGTGACTGATGAGTTTATGAAAGCGGTGAAAAAGGGCACCGAGTACAATCTGGTGAACCCGCGAAGTGGGAAGGTGACGGACAAGCTTAATGCGAAAGAGGTATTCGACAGAATAGTTGACATGGCCTGGCGTACCGGCGACCCGGGTGTCGTGTTTATTGACGAGATAAACAGGCATAACCCGACGCCTAGATTGGGCAAAATAGAAAGCACCAATCCTTGTGGCGAGCAGCCTCTGCTCCCCTTTGAGTCGTGCAATTTGGGCTCCATAAATTTGTCCAGGATGGTGATGTACAAAGATGGTCAACCAGAGATTGACTATAGTAAGCTATCTCAAACGGTCAAGCTGGCGGTGCGTTTCCTTGATGATGTTATCGAAGTCAACCAATTTCCCTTGCCGGAGATCGCTGAGATGACAAAAAATACCAGGAAGATTGGTCTTGGGGTGATGGGTTTTGCCGACATGCTGATTCAGCTTGGCATCCCTTATGATAGTGAACAAGGGCTTGCTGCGGCTGAACAAGTCGCAGGTTTCATATCTGAAGAGGCAGACAAAGCCTCAATAGAGCTGGCTCAAGAACGGGGAGTTTTCCCTGCTTTCCAGGGAAGTGTTTATGATATGCCCGATGGCCATCGTTTTCGAAATGCCTCTCGGACTACCATTGCTCCTACTGGCAGCTTGAGCATAATTGCCAATTGCTCCAGTGGCATTGAACCATTGTTCGCCTTAAGCTATGTGCGTCATATCCTGGAAGGCGAAGAATTCCTGGAGGTGAACCCTTATTTTGAGGAGATGGCCAAGTGTGGAGGGTTTCATTCCCCGGATCTAATGAAACAGCTAGCTGAAGGTAAGAGGCTAAGAGATGTGGAAGAAGTTCCTGAAGAAATAAGACGGCTCTTCGTCACCGCTCATGACATATCTCCCGAGTGGCATGTTAGGATGCAAGCGGCATTCCAGAAATTTACCGATAGCGCTGTATCCAAGACGGTCAATTTTCCTTACGATGCGACACCCGGTGATGTAGCTAAGGTGTATATGCTGGCTTACCAGGCAGGATTGAAGGGGATAACCATTTACCGGGATAGGAGCCGCGAAAGTCAGGTTCTCACTGTGGGCGAGGGGGTAAAAAAGGCTGAGGGTAAGCTGAGTCCCAGGAAGAGGCCGAAGGTTACCAGAGGTGTTACTGAGAGGGTGAACACCGGGTGTGGCTACATTTATGTCACAGTAAATTTTGATAGTCAGGGAATATCCGAGGTCTTTTCCACCTTGGGCAAGGCTGGAGGTTGTGCCGCAGCACAACTTGAGGCTATCAGCCGACTAACGTCGCTGGCTCTGAGGTCTGGAATAGATATAGATTCTATTGTAAAGCACCTGCGTGGCATCAGGTGCCCGTCGATTGTATGGGAGCAGGGACATGCTGTCCTGTCCTGTGCCGATGCCATCGCCACCGTTTTGGAGAAGTACGTCAAAGAGAAGACCACTACTGGGTCAGATAGTCCCTCCAGAAATTCTGAGATGGTTAAGAGTTGGGCCGGACAATGTCCCGATTGTGGTGGCTCTTTGATTCACCAGGAAGGCTGCAATATTTGTCTGGACTGTGGTTTTACCAAGTGCTCTTAGGGTGCGAGAAAAGTGGGTAGTTCGCGAGGTAGTTACTATTCAGCTCTTAAGCGGATAACCAAAGTTGCCAATTCGACTTTTGGTTTAAGGAAGATTTGTAACGCTATAGCCAAAAGTACGGCCAAGGCAATGCAGGCAAACGGCTGCCGCATCTTGTCGCTTAATGCCCAAAAAGAGTATTTGATCACTGTCGGCGCATATGGTTTGAGCGACCTCTACCTGAAAAAGGGTCCCCTTGACGCCCGCAGAAGCCTTCCAGATATCCTTGAAGGGAAAGTGGTATTCATCGCCGATGCTGCTAAAGATGAAAGAGTCCAACATCCCCAAGTAGCACTGGCGCAAGGAATATCTTCTATACTTGGGGTTCCTATACTTGGAAAGGGAGAAGCTATCGGTGAAATTCGGATTTATACTCGTGAACATCGCCAATTCTCTGAAGCTGACAAGAGCTTTCTCCTCAGCGTTGCTGACGTATGTGCTGTAATCTTTGAGAGAGCAGAGCTTTCTCAATTACTAGAGCAGGACTATAAGACTGGTGGGAGGCGAAGAAAATTGTCTCAAGTATCTCCGTCCCGACAAGTCGTGACTACTACACTGAGGCCGACTATTTTCGCTCATCCCAGCGAAGAGGATTTTGCCAGACTTCTGGACTTTTACTGTATTGAGTGGCTGTATGAACCTCGTTCGTTTCCTCTTAGGTGGGAAGGTGATAAGATAGCAGAGATGTTCACGCCCGATTTCTACTTACCCGAGTTAGACCTTTATGTTGAACTCACTACGTTGAAACAAAATCTGATAACGGAGAAGAATCGCAAGGTACGGCAGCTCAGGGAGCTTTACCCTGAAATCAATGTCAGACTTCTAACCAAAAGTGATTTTCTGAAACTGCTAGCCAAATACGGTTATGGGCCTCTGGGCGAAGCAAAGGTGGAGGGAGTCGATCGGGTTTTGTACAACCACAGCCGAATTCAGGGAAGGGTGAGAACCTTGGCCAGGCACATTTCCCGCGACTACGCCGGTCAGCGATTAGTGCTAATAGGTATCTTGAAGGGTGTTGTCTGCTTCATGGCTGACCTGATGCAACACCTCTCGCTTCCGGTAACCTTGGACTTCATGGCTATCTCATACTATGGAGGCGATGGCCAGGTGGTCAAGATAACGAGGGACCTTGATAGCAGCATAACAGGGCAACATGTGCTCATGGTTGAAGACATTGTAGATACTGGCATGACACTAAACTACATTCTCGGCCATCTCGCTGCCCACAATCCTGCCAGTCTTCATGTTTGTACCCTGCTCGATAAAAGAGCACGTCGATTGGTAGATGTTCCTCTTGATTACGTAGGCTTTGAAATTCCCGATGAGTTTGTCGTGGGTTATGGATTGGACTACAAGGGAGAATACCGTAATTTGCCCTTTATTGGCATCCTCAACCCGGGGTTAATCACAAGCGAAGAGCCACAGTAAGAAATCCCGCCTAGCTTCTTCTTCCCTGGCGATTACTATGGTTCCGGTGATAACAGATGCAGAGAATGCGCGGACAAAAACTCGCCCCAAGTAACCTTACACTCCTTGGCTCGCCACCCACCGGCCTTTCTGCTTCCACTTACCTTGCGCCGAGCCTTTTACCTCCCGGCACCTTTCAGCTTCCACTTACTCGGCGGCTAGCTCCTCACTTGCCAGGTACCTGTTCGGTTACTTGGGACAATCTTATGCTAGCACATACTCAACGGTTTGTCAAGGGGGCGAATTGCGTCATAATTATTGTTACCGAAAGGGGTATCGATATGTCAGAATTAGTGTTACCGAAAGGAGGTAAGGTGACACGACGCAGCATAGTAGAATACGCGACGGCAGTACGGGGGCGTTATCCCCGGGTTTGTAAGCAGGAAAAGACAGGGATACTGAACGAGTTTGTGGCTACGACGGGGATGCACAGGAAGGCCGTGATCAGGTTACTGAATCGGAGGGATAGATCTTCAAGACAGAAGAAGAGAGGGCGTCCGAGGATATATAGACATGAGGCGATAGCAGTACTGAAAGTGACCTGGGAAGCTAGCGACTATTTGTGCTCCACGCGTCTTCAGCCCTTTCTGCCGGAACTGGTCGGGATTTTGAAGAGATGCGGTGAGCTTAGCATGACAGAGGAGACGGAAGCTCAGCTTTGCAGGATGAGCCCATCCACGATAGACCGTCTTCTGCGGCGCTGGCGTGTGAGGGGTACACGCCGTGGTCTAAGCACTACTAAACCAGGGACACTGCTAAAGAATGCAATTCCGATCAAGACTTTCAGTGAGTGGAATGAGAACAAACCTGGTTTTCTGGAGGCTGACCTTGTTGCTCACTG
>JAWOCP010000080.1:0-13202 GCA_046483735.1 Dehalococcoidia bacterium | reverse complement strand
CTGGAAGGTTCCAAGTTTGTTGTAGCGCATTTGTTCTGCCCGCATGAGACTTTTGTGTTCGGGCCGGAAGGCCAGCATGTCTCCCCCGTAAATTGGGCCAACTACGAAGACAAGCAGTTCTACCTGGGGCAGTACATCTTCATCTCCAGGGAGATAGAAAAGGTGGTTAACGAGTTGCTTGAAGAATCTGAAAATCCTCCAATTATCATCTTACAGTCGGACCACGGACTCAGGTCGCATCACAAAGGTATTGAGATTGGCGAGAATGAATGGCGCAAGATACTCAACGCCATGTATCTGCCGGGCATGAATTATTCTGAAATCTCAGATTCCGTATCGCCGGTGAACACGTTCCGGTTGGTATTTAGTCACTACTTCGACGCCGATTATCCGCTGCTGGGAAACGATTAACGCCAGTAGTTAGCCGTTTTGACGGGAAGCTGGCAAGACTCGGATGAAACAAAGGTTGAAAAATATCTTCAAGGGGCCGGTAGTCTTTTACCCCCTGCTGTTTGCTGTTTTCCCTATCCTGTTTCTTTATGTCCACAACATAAGCCAAACGTCCGCGAGCGAGCTCTTCCTACCGATCGTAATCTCAGTGGCTGCTACTCTAGTGTTGTGGGCGATCTTAAGTCTTGGACTCGGCAGCCTGGCCAGGGCGGGGTTTGCCACAGCCATATTCCTGGTCCTGTTTTTCGCCTACGGACGCTTCTATGACGTACTGGTGGACTGGGGCTCAATGCCCAGGCATGCATACCTGTTGCCATCTATGCTGTTCATCTGGGGCTACTCCGTCTATTTCATCGGACGGGCAAGAAGGGACTTTCACGTCACCACCAGGTGGCTCAACGTAACAGCGGTGGTGCTCGTTGCCATCAATCTGTTCAATGTCGCCAACTATCAAGTTCACCTAGCCAGGTCGAGTGACGGCGTACTAGAAGATTCAGCGGAGCAGATTGCTGTCGCCCCGGCAGACCCCATTACTCTGCCCGATGTCTATTTCATCATTCTGGATGAGTATGCCCACCCGGATACCATGAAGGAATACTACGACTATGATAACAGCAAGTTTATCACCAGCCTTGAGGACAAAGGTTTCTTCATAGCCAGCGATAGCAAAACGCGGACGCCAAATAGCAGCGAAGTGATGGCGTCGGTCCTGAATATGCAGTACGTTACCGAAGCCCACTACTGGGATGAAACCCGCAGGACGTATGTGGAAGGCACATCTGGCGAAGCCAAAGACTTCGATGATGTCCCGTGGACTAAGATGCTGCATCAGATGATTGGCCATAATAATGTAGCAGAATTCCTCATGGGACAAGGTTACCAGTATATTGTATTCGGAAACTGGTATACCGTCGGACGATACGACCACTACATGAAAGAGAGCGCTGACCTGTACTTCAACTATTGTGAATCTGGTGGCAGCACCATGGTGACTGAGTTTGCGGATATACTATGGAATACCACCATGTTGAGACCTTTCTACCACCACATTACTGGGAGTCAGTATGAAATCTATCATAGAAGCGGGGTGCTTAACACGCTTGAGCATCTAAGAAAGGTGCCGGACATAGAAGGGCCAAAGTTCATCTTTGTTCACTTCATGTGTCCCCACTCACCCTATGTTTTTGGTTCCGACGCGGAGTTTGTTGCCCCTGCTAATTGGAAAAACCACAAAGACGGGCAGTATTATCGTGGGCAATATATCTTCATCTCGAGAGAGATAGAAAAAGTGGTTGAGACGTTGCTTGAAGAATCTGATATCCCCCCCATTATCATCCTGCAGTCAGACCACGGACTTAGACCGCATCATACCGGCATTGGTGTGGGTCCTGACGAATGGGAAAAGATACTTAATGCCATGTATCTGCCCGGCCTGGACTACGGCGAACTCCCAGATTCCATCTCGCCGGTGAACACATTCCGGCTGATATTCAACCACTACTTCAACGCCGATTATCCGCTGCTGGAGAATGATTAGGAGTAGTGATTAGCCATGTCAACAGGAAGCTGGCTCAAGTCTCATAGGAAACACATAATCACCCACACAGCAATTATCGTGGGATTTGTGCTGCTTGTAATCTTCGTGGCCGAGCCTCTCTTCGATGGGCTGGAGAGAATATCTGGCGAGGCACAGCTCCACCAGCTTCACCTGCCTGCTGAAACGGGTGGTATGAGGAGCTACATTGATGAACTCAGAACCGACGGTTGCACCACGGTCGAAGTGATGGGCTGGGCGTTCATCGAAGGTGAGAACTCTGAGAACAACGAAGTCTATGTAGTCTTAGAATCAAGTAGCGGGGCATATGTTTTTGATACTATGAGACACGCGCGGCCAGATGTTACCACGCATTTTGAGGAGTTAGGCTTGAACTTGGACCATTCGGGATTCATGGCTCTTATTCCGGCACGGAAAATACCTGACGGCGAATACACGGTCGGGATTTATGTCACTAAAGGGGATGTTGAAGCGCTGCACTATACAGACAGGGCTATAACAAAATCAGAGGGCACCGTAAAGACCGCGTGAAGACCGAGTTTGCGGGGCATTTAGTTGCCAGGAAGAGTCGAAGAAACGAGATGTCCCGATGGGGCAGCCGGGAGCAAAGGAGTGCCGGAAAGCAAATTGTCCGCTAGAAACGCGTGAGCCACCGCCAGGTCCTTTCTATCCCTTCTTGCAGACTCGTGCTTGGTTTCCAACCGACCTCGTCATGGATTCGCGAAATGTCGAGGACAATCTTCTGCACCCGAATGGCAGTGTCGTCTGTGTAGACTGGCTCTATCTTCTTGCCGGTTACGGCGCACGTTAGCTCAACCAACCGGTTGATGGGGGTGCCTGCACCGCTTCCTACATTGAATATTTTGTGTGGTGTTTGCTTTTCGAGGGCCGCGACCGTTGCTTCAGCGGCATCGCCCACATATATGTAGTCTCTCTCCATGGAACCGTCCCCATAGATTACGAGGCGCTCTCCCATCTTGGCTCTGTTTAAGAATACGGGGATGACTCCCTGTTGGCCGTGCGGGCTCTGGTTTTCCCCGTAAGGGTTTGAGTACCTCAGAATGAGGTAGTCCAGTCCGTAAGCACGATTGAAGTAGTTCAAGTATCTTTCGATGGCGAGTTTGGATATACCATAGGGGTCTATGGGGTTAAGGGGATGGGTTTCCGACACCGGCAGACTCGCCGGTTCGCCGTATATTGTTCCGCCAGAAGATGGGTATATCACCTTCTTCACGTTGCTGTCAACTGCAAGCTGCAGCAGCCTTACTGACCCTATAATGCTTGTCTGGACGTCGTAAATCGGGTCCTTGATAGCGGTTGCCGGAACAGTGGTACCGATGTAGTGAAAAACGTAGTCCACGCCTTGCATAGCCCGGCCCACATCCGCAGGGTTGAGGAAATCACCTCTTATGATGTCAACTTTGCCCTTAATCTCCTCCAGGTTCGTCATACCGGTTTGGAAACTGTCAAGAACTCTGACATCATACCCTCTCTTGACTAATCTCTCTGCGAGATGCGAGCCAATAAATCCATTCCCCCCGAGTATTAGACACGTTGTCATTTCACTTCATCATCTAACAATTTGCCCGAAGGTGTTCCACATGTTGGCATCGTTGACCTGGCGCGCATATGCTAGTAGTGTAACATTTTTTCCAGAAGTTGGTTCTGTCCACACCCGTTGAAGCACAATGAGTGTACTGACCATTGAAGCATCAAAGATCACCCTGCTGCCGCGGAGTCGCTAGGCCCCGGTCGATTCTCAGGAAACTACTCACCAATGTCCTCAAATCCCGATCCTGCGAGGGACCATCGGTAACGGTATTTCAGACCGTTGATGCAACTTTCGCTGAGTGTTTTGAATTTCTCCTGCGTCGTTCGATCGAATACGCATATGATACGCTCTTCGTTTCCAAGCTCTTTTGCAACATAGAAGAAGTTCGGCTCGCGCCCAAACCATTTCGAGATTACCTGGTAGTCAATCATACTGTTAATATGACTGACGTTAGCCCCGGGTTCTTCCTTATATGGAACCGATACCAATGATACTTCACACACCTCAAGCAGCTTTTTCGCGAATGCGCTGGGATCCGGGACATGCTCCAATACTTGAAGACAAGTGCAGAACTGTATCTCTTGAGGTGGGATCCAGTGCAAGAAATCCTCCCGTACCGCCGTAACTCCTTCACCGGAGTAGGGAGTTGCAGGATCAACTGAATACTTGACTGGGTTACCGGGGAAGAAGTCGAGAAGGGGGGTTCGGTTAGACCCGATGTCCGCAACTACAGACGCGGATCGCCCAATTATATCTATCAGTCGCTTACAAACGTGTAGATAGACGAAGTTCGCGCGTGTGTTCCAGTAGTCCGAAAGCCTTTCTTCGTTGGAGCCAAGTCTAAGCGCCTGCTTGTGAACCTTTTGTTCCCGTAAAGCAATCAAAAATCTAGCCTCTGCATTCCCACGTGGATTGATACGCGCCAAATGACGAATAGTGCTAAGGGCATCATCAAAGAGCGCGTTGTCAATTTCGACTACTGCCTTTGTGCGCAAAATGGGAACGTGCGCGATTGGCGGAAACTCACTTAGCGTGTCATCGCAGATTTGTTTTGCGCGATCAATGTTACCGCACTTACCCAAACTGAGAGCATACTGCAAGAGAGAAAAGAGCTCTGGCCTCTTTGCCAGTCGCTGAACTGCCGCCTCTTGTAGTCTGTCCGGAATAATACGCTTGATAGGCGTCGGGACGAAGCGCTGACAATAGGTGAGCAAAGCCCGCTCTGCCCGGCTGAGCTGCCCGGCACCCCGCCACCATAACAGCTTGAGTGCGAGAGGCGTGTTTTGGAGCAGCCATTCTCTGAATCTTTCCCAGAAGCTGCGCCAGCCGTCATTCTGGATGACTCTGATGCCAGTCACCATAAGGTGGTAACAATAACGCATCTTTGTGCCCATCAGTCGTATCCGTTTCAGAATGTTTGGATATATGGATGCATAGTAGACAGAACGAAGATCTGCCCTCCCTTCGGAGCAGATACTTTCATAGAAGCGGTCTATTTCATAGTCGAGCCCCGACTTTTGACATCACTCGGCAAGACGCGTACGCTACTTATCGTAGATAGGGATACTACGCGACGCCTGCTGCCTCCAGTCCGACCACTTCGAGAATCTTGTTGACTGCGTCGCCTACGGGGTCTTGTGGCAGGTAGTTTAGCATAGCCTGCTTGGCACGCTGGCCTATCTCCTCCCACTCGTCGCGACGCTGATAGGCGCGTTCCATAGCCTCGTCCAAAGCTTCCGGCGTAGGGTCCGAGGCGATGAAGCCAGTCACCCCGTCCTCAATCACCTCAGTGTGGCCCCCAATAGCGGTGACGATGGGAACGCGTGCTGAGAGCATGGCGCCGACCAACATGATGGGCAAGCCCTCCATTCGTGACGGCAGAAGAATTGCCTGGTTGTGCCGGTAAATGTGCGAGATTTCATGCTCACGTCCGATGAAAACGATATTGCCGTGGAAGACGAATTTCTTTTCGAGGCCAGCTTTCTTAACCATTTCCTTGAGGCGGTCCTCGTCCTGGCCCACGCCATAGAGATTGATGGTAACGTCACGACTTTTCCACTTGTCCTGCTTCATTACCTCCACAATCAGGTCGTGTCCCTTGTGCACGAAGAGAATCTTCGCGGGCACCGCCAGACTCAACCCCCCGGACACAGGTGGGAACGGTAAAACCGCCGAGGGGTCCGTATGGCAAGGGTTATAGTGTCGTGCCCATCGGGGAAGCGCGCATTTCAACCGTTGCTCCATTATGCGGTGGGCATTTTCGCACGTGAAAAATACCTTTTCCGCTGAAGTGTATCCATCACGCACCTTATCATTGCGGTCCTTCCGGATCGGCCAGAATCGGGGCTCTTTCGTCAGTTGGTTTATGATGACATACGGAATACCATTCCGCTGCAGTTCACCGTAGTACTCAATGCCCTCATCTTGGTCACCCACGGACACTGCAACCAAGTCGGGCTTAAAGCTGATAACGCTCTTGAATCCCTCTTCTTCTTTAAAGTACGACTTGATGCCGAGTTTGTCAAAGTCATCAAGAAACGGTGGCCGCGGGTCCCACCTCTTAATCAAAATAACCACGTCATGTCCTAGTATGCGGAGTCGCTTGGCACATTCCCGCCACAACACTTCGCTGCCGCCGTAGAAGGAAGCATTGTTGGTCGTGATAAAGGCAAATCGGCGGTTTTGCCTTACCCGCGCAGCGATTACATCCAGCGTGGTTCTTACCAGCGGAAATTCCGAGTTTTTGTCCACTCCTTCTACCCTGTAGTCCTTATCCAGAAAATGTACCATACGTGGTATCTGGGAGGAATGAATGGGAAAATTCTCGCAGATATACTTTCTGACCTTGACAACTTCTTCCAGAAACCCGACGGTTCTCTCTGAACGTCTGGTGACGCTACCACTCTGCCGGCGGAAACTATTAAGAGACCGTGCGAAGTAGGAAATGTCTCCGCTCTTGAGCATGTGCGCATATAGCAGCCAGTCGCCGCAGAAACGGAATGTGGACAGCTCTTCTTCGATGCCCCGGATGGCGCTCTTACGTAGCAGGCAGGCACTGGCATTGGGAATGGTATTTCGATAGATTAAGTAGTCCACCACCTCACGCACTCCCAGTTCCCGGTAATCGCGGCGCCACCGTGAGGAGTGAATGTCATTAGTGTGCTGCAAGTTGTCCGGCGCGCTAAGAATACCGTTCTCGTCGATTCGCTTCGACTGGCAGTAGGCAATAGCGATGCGTTCATCCTGCATCGCGTCGGCGAGCGTGGCGAGCATCTCAGGCTCGCAGGTGTCATCGGCTTCCGCTATCCAGATGAAGTCGCCCTTCGCTTCGGCGATCCCCTTTAGCCACTGAGGGTATGTGCCCATATTCTGTTTGTTCTCGATTATTCTGCAGGGTATTGGTGATTGTTCCGGCAAGGCTCTGGCGAACTCAAGACTGTCGTCTGTTGAGGCGTCGTCAAGGAATATTATTTCTGTCGGCTGTAAGGTCTGCGAGAATATACTGTTCAGTCTTTCCTGGAGATATCTGGAGTAGTTAAAATTTGGTACCACTACGGAAATCTTTGCGGTAGTTGCGGCCCGCGAGGAATAGGGACTTCTGATTGCTTTGCCGGCTGGCTGATCGTTCCTTTCGCCTTTGTTCTTGAATACGGTGTCATAGACCGTTCTGAGGTTATGCGTGTACATATTCTTTGAGTACCGTTCCATTGCTATCTGGCGGCCTGCTGCCCCCATCCGGGCGATTAGCTCGGGGTCAGAAGCAAGACGCTTGACATACTGCACTGCTGCCTCTGGCTTACGGAATGGTATGAGAAAGCCATTTCTGCCGTGTTCCACAAGCGCTGGCAGGGCGCCCCATTCATAGGCGATTACAGGGCGCTGCGCGGCCATCCCCTCCAGGATAGTCCGCCCAAACGACTCTGCAAAGTGTGAAAAATTGAGGACCACGTTTGTTAACGAGATTGCCTCGTGAGGTGATCGCCGGTAGCCGGTGATGCGCACATTGTCTGGCAGCTTGCGTTGCTTCTGCAGCTCATGTAAAAACTTCGAACGTGGTCCAATTAGAACAAAATGTGCCTGCGGCACTTCGGTCTTGCACAACCGCGCCAACTCGATGACGTCCTCGGCGCCCTTCTTCTCGGTATTGCTGCTAATAAGGCCGAAGTGGACTAAGGCCGGGTCAACCACGTTCGGCACATCCAGTTGGTCGGCGTCGACAACGTTGGGAACGACAAACACTCGCTCGTCATTGCCGAAGCTGTTAGCTGTGGCGTATGAATTGGCAACCAAATAGTCTGCGGACTCCCTGACCTTACGGGCGATTGTCTCGACGCTTTCCCCAATCGTAGAAGCCAGAAAGTGGTCGTATTGGATTATCTCCCGCGCATGGACTATTACGGGTATCGAGGCACGTCTCGCAGCAACTATCGGCTCTCGCAGCGTAATGGTATTCACATGAATGACATCTGCCTGGACTTCATTCAGGGTTCTGCCAAACAGCCGGACAACTGCCTCGTCGATAGGATGATACTGAGTCCACCATTGATAGGGGAAGATTCGTACCTCGCAGGCGAATGGTATCAAATTCCTTGCGTACTCTTTGTTATACTGGGGAAGGGTAACAACCACATTTAGGTCGATTTCCGCTAACCCTTCGACCAGATCGACAAAGCTCCGCTCGGCTCCGAATAGTCGCTCGTTTGCCATATGACTGCAGACTACGACGGTACGGGCACTCGGATTCCAATGCCTGTTGCCAGGCAATATCGTGATTTTGGTCGGTACGCGCCTGGCCTGATCCCTCGCTGCCTCGACTTCTAACCTATAGCCCACCGTCTCTCGCAGTCTGTCTGGGACCATCGCCTTGATGCGCACTGGGACATAGCGGCAATAGAAAGGGAGCAACGCATTAGCAGCCCGGCTGAATTGCCCGGTGCACAGCCACCGAAGTAGTATGAATACGCGGCGTATGTTCCGCAGAAACCATCGGAGTCCACGATATACGACACGCAGCTGGTTCGGTTCCTCAGTCATAAGTCACCCTTTCCATCATCTGGACAGCAGCCGGCGCGTGGATCCCCGGTGGCACGGCCAGCTAAGCGGTCTTTCTGCCTACTCCGGAGTACTTGAAGCCAGCAGCAACCAGCCTGTCTGAGGGCAGCGCATTGCGCCCGTCCACAATAGCATAGGGCTCCACCATGGCGTCCTTTATTCTGGTCCAGTCCGCTTCAATAAACTCGGGCCACTCGGTAGTGAGGACTATCGCGCAGGCACCGGCCGCGGCTGAATAGACATCTTCAGCAAAGCCCGCGCCGTCAGGCAGTAATGACCTGGCATTCTCCGTAGCGGCTGGGTCATAGGCACGTATCTTCGCCCCTTCGGTGATGAGTTGACGGGCAATGTCTAGAGCTGGAGCTTCGCTGGCATCACTGGTGCCGGGCTTGAAGGCTAAACCCAGGAGGGCAATTTCTTTGCCTTTGAGAGAACCCAGGAGCTGCTTGAGTTTGTCTATTACGATGGTTCGCTGTCTGGCATTGACCTCCATGGCCGCCCTGAGTATTCTGAAATCGTAACCTTTGCTTGAAGCCAGGCAATTAAGCGCTGCAGCATCCTTGGGCAAACAGTGTCCTCCGTATCCCAGACCTGCCTGTAAGAAGGCTGGGCCGATGCGCGGGTCAAGCCCCATGCCCCGCGCCACATCGTCAATGTTGGCTCCCACAGCATCGCAGATATTGGCAATCTCGTTGATGAAAGAGATTTTAGTAGCGAGGAAAGTGTTCGATGCGTATTTTATCATCTCCGCGGAGGTGATGTCTGTCAGCAGCACAGGCGCTTGGATTCCCGAGTACATAAGACGCACCTTGTCGGCTGCCCGATTGTCATCGGCTCCAATGACGATGCGGTCAGGGTGATTCCAGTCATAAACACCTCGCCCGCCGCGCAAGAATTCGGGATTGGAGACATAGGTGATTGCAGTCCCCTGCAAATATTCTTTGACGAGCCCCATACCTGTGCCCGGTGGGACAGTGCTTTTCATCACCATTATGGTTGGCCCATCCAGGGCATCTCTCACCTGTGCCACAGCGGCATGTATGTATGAGAGGTCACAACTACCGTCCGCCATTGCTGGAGTGTTAACTGCTATCATTACGACATCGGCTTTGAACGAGCCGGGCAAGACTGCCGCGAACTTCAGGTTACTGGTCTCCAATCCGCTATCGAGCAACCCGTCGAGATCTGGCTCATGATAAGGAATTGCCCCCGAGTTCATTATTTGCAGGTTGTTGGGATTGACTTCAATGCCGGTTACAATGTGACCTGCATTTGCCAGACAGCAGGCGGCGACCGACCCGATCCGCCCAACGCCTATTACGACAACTTCCATTTATGGTCTCGATATGGCTGCAAAGTATTATTATAGTGAAGTTTGCGATGGTTTAGCAACGAGCCACCTGAATACAGTTTCAGCCTTTGAAGGCTGGTGACGTCGGGGTGAAGTCTCATAACTACACGTTCGGAATGTTTCCTCCACCTCTATTCCCATTTTCACGGTTTCGCCGGTGACGAGGAGGCCTCTATTGCGCCGACCTGTGAGCCAGCTTGTTCCATGTCTTCCTGAAGAACGTGCCCAAGCCTTCGTTGAGGATGACCCTGATGCCGTTGAGCCCACGCTCGTAGTAATGACGAGAACGGGTGCCGCGATGGAGCAGCCTGTCCACAATCCTCTGGTAGCGGTTTGCAAGCCGCATGGGTATGCTCTGTTGAATCTGTTGTAGCTGGTATTCCAGGCCACGTATCCGGGATTCCAAGCGACGTATCTGAGAAGCCTTTTCTTGAAGGGTTGTCTCGAGAGAACCTATTCGGGCATCTTTGCCCTGCAGTTGCTGCTCATAATCACTAAAGAGCGAGTTTGAAGCATCTGTCAGCCAGCTATCAGTGACAGATGTCAATGGCTTCAGGCTCGCCTTTGAAGCCAGAGCTATGAAGTAGACAGGTTCCTTACTATCTCCTTCAGCGAAATAGAATTCCATGTCTCCCTTCTTGATAATCGCCTCTATGTAACCGTGGGATTCGTGCTGGTTTATGCTCCACATATTCGAGCCAACGTGAACCCGCTGACCGAACATCTGTATATGAGTGAAGTATTGCCCCAGAAGCCTTCTGAATTCATCAAAATTGAGCTCTTTCATATGGAAGGGATCACGATGATCGGACATGTCTGTGTAGGTGGTCCTATTGGGCGTTGAGACTATGAATAAGCCGTCCTCTTTGAGTAGCCTCTTCACCTCGGAGAGAAGCCTGTTATGCTCTGCTACATGTTCAATGGCTTCGAAGCAGACAACCACATCAAACCTCCCCTCACCTTCTATGGGCACGTCGAGCATAGATCCTTCTATGAACTCCAGGTTGTCTCTTGCGTACCTGCTTCTGGCGTGTTCGACAGTGGGTCCATCGATTTCCACGCCCGCAACGTAAGCGGCTTCCTTGGCTAACATATATGTGCCATAACCCTCGCCACAGGCCAGGTCCAACACTTTCCTGCCTTTGACAAAATGAGCGGCAAAAGTATACCTGTGCAGGTGTTCATAGTGGATCTGTGACCCCTTTATCCAGGGCAGAAACCTCTCGCCTGTCCATTCCATTTCCAATAGTCTTTGATAATCACGTAGCGGCAAATACTGAATACAAACGACTTCGTTGATATAGGATACTCTAGCTCCTGCTTCTATTATCCTGCGGCAGAAGTTCCAGTCTTCAGGTTCCCAGGTGGCTGTAGCGTCCGTGTTGAACTTGATATTCTTATATTTTGAGCTAATAAGGTAAGACTGTGTACTAATCTGACCGTATTCCGGAGGATAGTTTCCTATCATAACCTGTTCGCCATTTGGTTTTATGGCCAAAATGTTTCCATAGACGAAATCATAGCCCGTCAGCGCCCTCTGCAATAGTATCTCAATATGATTGGGTGTAAATTCGTCATCGTCGTCTAACTGAGTAATCCATTCACCTTGAGCCATTTCAAAGCCTTTATTGCGGGGCGCAGCCGCCGCCACCCGCCAGCGGGCGTGCAAATCCTCGGGCAGTGGGGGTCTATCTGTAAGTTCTACAAATCTTACTCTCGGATCTTCTATCTTTTGAACTCTCTCCTTCGTATTGTCGGTACAATTGTCAGCGACGATAATTAGTTCGAGATGCTGATAAGTCTGGTTTAGTACAGATGGGATAGCCCTGGTAGTTAGCAATTCTGCGCGGTTATGGGTGGGTACTATGACAGAAACTAGAGAATTTTGCTCCATGGCTCTATTCGTTTGCAACGTGTTGGCTAGATTTCAGCTTGCTGATAGTAGTCAGGACCCTCTTGTTCTTAATGGGCAACGGAAAGGAGTCCAGCAGTGGCAATAAATCCCTCGTCTTGGCTCTTGACCCAATCTCATCCCACCATTGCAAACCTTCCGCATAATTTCTTACAGCCACTGGTTTGTCCTGGACACCCAGAAACTCAAAAAAGTCTCTCCATTTATCCGGGAAGTTTAATTCATCTCCGTCAGCCAGACATAATGCCCAGGGTGTTCCGTACGCATGGCAGACAACAGCCGTATGAAAGCTATTTGTCAGAACAAATTTTGATGATACTATTTCGCTAAGCTTTGACCAAAACCCTCTTCTGGTACACATTATATCAACAAACCTCTCGGCTCCAAGTTTACCTTTCTTAGCTTCCCAATTGGCTCTATTTGTCCAGTGGGGGATATATGTTATCTTGTATTCAGCGGGATTTCTTTTGACGTGAACAAACAGGGGCATCAACAGGGCAGGGTCACCGATCGGCGTCCTCTCATCGAGATTCAGTTGCCTGATAGTGTGAGGCCCTCTAACGGCAAAAATCTTGACCTTGTTGGAATATGGCTCCCTCGTGATATCGAAGTATTCACCATGCCCCTTGCCCTGGCCCCATACGTACAACTGTGCAACATCCAGGTGGTCCATCATACCCCTGTGCAGTTCCGAGCCAATGATAAGCAGGCAGAAATCAAAGGTGGGCAGTGCCTTCAATGCACTCGCGTTGCAGTAGTTCAGGGTCTTATATCCAAACTCCTTCACTAGTACTTCAGTAATATAGTCTCCGAAATTTATGTGTTTTCTCTCTTCCCTCCAGTGCCATATCAGAACCCTGTCGGCGAAAAACTTCCTCAGCAACCTGCTTATGACAGGCAACCTGCAGAACGCATAGGTAGAAGTGAAGTGATCGGGTTCTCTCAATAGAACAACTGAGCGTTTGCATTCATTTAGTGCAGCTTTCAATTCAGCTACACGCCCGTTAACAAAACACCTGGGTTTCCTCAATATGGGTCCTAGTATATCGAGTGCTACGTGATAAGCTAAGACCGGGTGTACCATCAGGTTAGCCAGTCTCTTTGCCATGCTTGGAGAACCGGCGGATTTCACAGCGGTCTCCCTGGAGCCTCTCTTGATCATTTCCTCAAAGTGATACCCCTGCGATTGGACCAGTTGCTCCTGGCTGCATTTGTGTATTCTGATATGACCCTCTTCAGCCGCTTTCTTGACCAGTCTGCTGGCCTGTCTATTCCTGCAAATAACCAGAGTCGTGCCCTTCAAATCCGTTCTTTCAAGGCCCAAATTCCA
>JAWOCP010000077.1:0-5806 GCA_046483735.1 Dehalococcoidia bacterium | reverse complement strand
CCCGACCTGATCATCCTCGATATAATGCTGCCCAAACTGAGTGGTTTTGAGGTCTGCCGCATCCTGAGGAAGGAGATGATCATTCCTATCCTGATGCTTACCGCCAAGGACGAAGAGGTTGACAAAGTGGTCGGGCTCGAAATTGGGGCTGATGACTACATGACCAAGCCTTTCAGTATGAGAGAGTTGTTAGCTCGCTTAGGAGCCATGCTTCGTAGAGCCGACATGGCCGCACTGCAACTTGCCAGTGAGCGAAAGACCGTGAAAATCGGTGACCTGGAGATAGACTTCGGTCGCCACCAGGCTTTTTGTAGAGGTTCGCGACTGGACCTCACTCCGAAGGAGTACGACTTGCTGGCCTTCCTTGCCACGAACAAGGGGCTCGTGTTCAGTCGGGACCAGCTATTAGATAAGGTATGGGGATACGACTATGTCGGCGACACCCGGACCGTCGATGTCCATATCCGCTGGCTGCGACAAAAGATAGAGAGCGACCCTGCAAAGCCCAACCGCTTGGTGACCGTCAGGGGCGCCGGCTACAAACTGGAGGGCTAGGAATGTTCCGCAGCATCCAACGGCGCATAACCATTTCGTTCATCCTGGTGGTGCTTATCATCATGGGCGTACTTGGCGTCTATCTGGTGAACTCCACCCGTGACTCTCAGCTTGACAGCCTGCGCTCTCAGCTGGAGAACGAGGCCAGAATTACCGCTGAGGCCAGTTTGCCTGGTTTCTTGAGTACGGTTGAGCCGGTCAATCTCGCTACCCTGGCCGAGAAACTAGGCACAGACATTGATGCCAGGGTCACTATTGTCGCCCTCAACGGCACCGTGCTGGGCGATTCTGAGGAAGACCCCTCCACTATGGAAAATCATGCGGAGCGTCCCGAAATTGTGGACGCCCTGGCGACAGGGGTTGGGGAAAGCACAAGATACAGCACCACCCTCGAGCAAAGGATGATGTATGTGGCAGTTCCCATCTCGTACCACGATGAAACCATGGGTATAGCCCGTGTCTCGCTGCCACTGACCACCGTGGAAAGCGCCGTGCATCAAGTTACGGTGACTATCATTATCGCTATGGCCGCGGCTACGGGGTCGGTCATTCTTGCCGCCTGGATCATCGCGCGCACCACCACCAGGCCGATACGAAAGCTTACCGCTGCTTCCCGCAGAATCACCTCAGGGGAATTGGGACAGAGAATAGCCATAGAAGCCAAAGGTGAAGTGGGGGAATTGACCTATGCATTCAACGAAATGTCCGCAAAGATAAAGGAACTCGTGGAGGCGATCTCTGAGGACAGGACCAGGCTGGCGACCATCCTCGACAGCATGGCCGACGGTGTCATCATGACCGACACTGAAGGGCACATCTCGCTGGCCAACAGAACAGCCCAAAAGCTATTCAACCTCAAGGAAGCCAAGGACAAGCCGCTCATCGAGGCGGTTCGAGACTACGAGGTGGATGCGCTGTTGAAACTGTGCCTGAGAACAGGCCGGACGCAAGCTGCCCAGTATGAATCCGGTTTATCAAAACGGTATCTGCGGGCTATCGCCATCCCCGTTACCGATAGGGGCGTCCTGCTCCTGTTTCAGGACCTCACCGAGCTGAGAAACCTGCAAACAACGAGGCGGGAACTCATCGGCAATATATCCCATGAACTCAGAACGCCGCTGGCCGGCATCAAAGCAATGGTGGAAACCTTGCGCGATGGCGCTGTTGATGAGGGGGAAGCCGCCAGAGATTTTCTCGCCAGGATTGATAGCGAGGTAGATCGTTTGACCCAGCTGGTGGCCGAACTGACCGAGCTTTCCCGCATTGAGACAGGCGAAGCTGAGCTAAGAAAAGAGCCAGTAAACCTCAACCAGCTAGCGGAGGAGGTTATCACCCAGTTCGGCCCTCAGGCGGAGCGGCAAAAGCTCTCTATCTCCAAAGAACTCTTCGCTGAGCTACCCCCCGTTCCTGCCGACAAAGGGAGAATCCGGCAAGTAATAGCCAATCTGGTTCACAACGCCATCAAATTCACCCCTGCTGGGGGAACGGTGACGATCAGTACGAGAGCGCCGCAGGGAGCAGTCAGCCTCGAAGTAACCGATACGGGGGTAGGCATCCCCAGGGAGTACCAGCCCCGCGTCTTTGAGCGTTTCTACAAGGGAGACAAGGCCCGCACTGGAGAAGGTACCGGCATGGGATTGGCTATCGCCAAGCATGTCGTCGAGGTTCACTGCGGTAGTATCTGGGTGGAGAGTGAGGAGGACAAAGGGTCAACCTTCGGCTTCAGTCTGCCGCTCCAGCCAGAGCCCAAGTAGATACCAAAAATTTAATCAGATTTTAACAAAGCCTTAAACCGCCCTTAAAGTTTGCCTGCTACATTTATGGTAGACGAACCAGAGGCCGGTTTAAGGCTTTTTTTGATTTGGCGATGAAAAAAGTATTGTTTGTCTGCGTGCACAATTCGGGGCGGAGCCAGATGGCAGAAGCCTTCTTCGATCAAATAGCACAAGATACAGCAGTAGCCATTTCGGCAGGAACCCAGCCGGCATCCCAGGTCAATTCCACGGTAGTAGGTGCCATGCGTGAGATCGGTATAGAAATCGGAGATAAGAAGCCAAAACTTCTCACGGCGGAGATGCTGGAAAATGCTGACCGCGTAGTAACTATGGGATGTAGCACGGAAAAAGTCTGCCCAGCTACATTTGTTCCAAGCGAAGACTGGCAACTGGAAGACCCGGAAGGTCAACCTGTCGAGAAAGTGAGAGAGATAAGGGACGAGCTTCAGGCTAGGGTCGCTGAGTTGGCTGGAAGACTTTCATGATTGGAAAAGTTTTACGTGGTTTTAACATCACCTTAAATTCACCTTAATCTCTACTAATTATGATGGGAGAAATAAGATGAAAGGAGGTGATGTGAATGCGAAAAACCCTGGCCTGATAAACAGAAACAACAACAAGGAGGAAAGAATTGAACACAAAACAACTAAGTAAAGGATTGACACTGGCAATAGCAGCAGTACTCGCTGTAGCTGTTGCCCTCACCGGCTGTGGGGGACCGGCAACAACTCTTACTGAGGCCGGTTCGACTACTGTCCAACCACTGGCTCAAGAGCTGGCCGATGCATTCATGGCCGATAATCCCGATGTTAACATAGTAGTCCAGGGCGGTGGCTCAAGCGCAGGCATCCAGTCGGTGGCTGACGGTACAGTGGACATCGGAGCGGCTTCTCGCGAACTTAAGCCCGAAGAGGAGACCCTGGGGCTGGTAGTGCACATCCTTGCTAGAGATGGCATCGCCATAGTCTCTCATCCTTCTCAGAATGTCACCGATCTCTCCATAGACCATACAAGGCAAATCTTCGCCGGCAACATAACCAACTGGAGCCAGGTCGGAGGGGCTGATGCAACCATTACCGTGATAGCCCGGGAAGAAGGTTCCGGCACCAGAGCCGCCTTCGAGGAGATGGTGATGGGTGATGATGTCATTACAGCCACTGCTATACTTCAACCTTCTAACGGTGCAATCAGAACCGCTGTTGCCGGTGACCCGAACTCTATTGGTTTTCTCTCATTTGGTTACCTTGATGAGACCGTCAAAGCGTTCGATATTGATGGTGTAGCCGCTACCGTTGAGAACTGCATAAATGAGACTTACCCCGTAGTACGCCCGCTCTTGTTCCTCACCCTGGATGAGCCCACAGGAAAGGTGGCAGAGTTCGTCGACTTCTGCCTGGGTGAAGAGGGTCAGGCGATTGTGGCCGAAGATTACATCCCGGTGATTTAGGTGTTCTTGTTAATATGAGTTAAGGGATTGGCACCTTTAAGCCAGTCCCTTAACCAAGCGGAAGGGAGTTTGAGGTTTGTCACGCTACTTCACTAATCGCCTGGCCAAGTATGCGGTGCTCATCAGTGCCACCGTATCTTTTGTGGTACTGCTGGCAATTGCGGTGTTCATATTCAGAGACGGATTGCCCGCTTTTCAGGAGATAGGTGTCCTAGACTTCCTGTTCGGCACGGTATGGCGGCCCGGGCAAGAGCAATATGGCATTCTTACCATGATAGTGGGGTCCGTGGCGGTTACTGCCGGCTCATTACTCCTAGCAGTTCCCCTGGGTATTGCCTGCGCCATTCTGCTGGCTGAGGTTGCCCCGTTCAGACTTCGACAGGTTTTGCGACCCGCAGTGGAGCTGCTGGTAGGTATTCCATCAGTCGTCTACGGACTGGTAGGTCTGGTGCTGCTGGTTCCAGCGGTGCGTGAGCTTGGCGGCAATGGCTTCAGTGTGCTCGCTGCCTCAATAGTTCTAATGGCAATGGTCTTGCCAACCATTATCAGTATCAGCGAGGACAGCATCAGAGCAGTGCCGGCTGCTTACAAAGAAGGGGCACTTGCTCTCGGGGCTACGCAGTGGCAAACAATTCGGAGGGTACTACTGCCGGCAGCCCGTTCCGGTATTGGCGCCAGCATTGTACTGGGAATGGGTAGGGCTGTAGGGGAGACTATGGCCATGATTATGGTCATTGGCAATTCTATCATATTCCCAACATCCCCACTTTCTCCGGCTCGTACTCTTACCGGCAATATTGCCGTAGAAATTAACTACGCCGCAGGGATACACAGGAGCGCTCTTTTCGCTACCGGCATTGTCCTCTTTGTTTTCATTCTAATCATAAACAGCATCGCCGTTATTTCGTTGAAGAGAGGAGTCCATGCGCAGACTCTCACCTAAAGTGACCCAGAGAATAGCCATGGCTTACGTCTGGGGAGGTGGTATCGTCACCGTGCTGATCCTACTTGTTGTCATCGGCTATGTCCTGGTGCAGGGAATACCAGAGGTCAGCCTTGATTTTCTGCTAACAGCCCCACAGGGTGGCTTGTCAGCAGAAGGTGGCATTTCCACGGTTATTGTCAGCACCGTCTATCTTGTTGCATTGACAATTGTCATCCTCGTCCCAATAGGTCTCGGCGCTGCCGTCTATTTGGGGGAATACGCGCCGGATAACAGGTTCACCCGATTCATCCGTTACGGCGTGGAAGTCCTGGCCGGTGTACCTTCGATCATATTCGGACTCTTTGGCTTTGCCCTCTTTGTCACGGCTCTGCATTTCAATTTCTCCATCCTGTCGGGAGCCCTGACTCTTGTCTGTCTTCTGTTACCCACCATGATTCGCACTTCCGAAGAGGCAATAAAATCGGTACCCTATGCTCATAGGGAAGCTGCACTGGCACTGGGCACGACGCGCTGGCAGATGATATCGAGGGTGCTACTGCCCACAGCCCTGCCCGGCATCGTTACCGCTGTCATCCTTTGCATCGGAAGGGCTATCGAGGAGACCGCCTGCCTCTATGTTACAATGGGGGGCAGTGCCGCCATGCCGACCTCGCTTCTGTCCGGGGGCAGAACTCTTTCTCTACACGTCTTCTATCTCGCCATGGAGACCAGGAATTTTGAAAAGGCAATGGCCACTGGAGCGGTACTGATAATCACGATAATAGTCATCAACACCCTCACCAACTGGCTTTCAAACCGTTATCAGAGAAAAATGAGAGGTGCAACCTGAAGTGACACTATACAACGGTGCTTGTGTAGGTGGTAAGCTCGCTATCCGTAATCTGAACCTTTCTTACGGAGACTTCCAGGCTCTTCGAGATATTTCACTGGAAATCCCGACATGCGCGATTACGGCAATTATCGGCCCCTCCGGCTGCGGTAAATCGTCGTTCATCCGCGTTCTTAACCGTATGAACGATATTATCAACGGGGCCAGGGTAGAAGGCAACGTTGAACTGGATGGCATGCCTATCTATGATAGGA
>JAWOCP010000036.1:0-4260 GCA_046483735.1 Dehalococcoidia bacterium | reverse complement strand
TCTGGCCGGACCTCGCAAGCCAGACGGAAGCGGATTCTTATCCACCTCCCGGCTGTGGAGAACCGGGCCCCGGGAAGTAGTTCCACCATTTAACACCGTAATCGGGGTAGTAGCTACCAATGTCAGGCTTAGCAAAGCTGTGCTGGGCAGATTGGCCCGCGTGGCCCAGGCTGGCATTGCTCGTACTATTGACCCCTGCCATACCATGTACGACGGTGACACTTTGTTTGCTCTTTCCTTGGGTGAAAAGGAAGCTGACACTAGTGCCGTTGGAGCAATGGCTGCCGAAGTCGTAGCCGAAGCCATAGTCAGAGCAATCCAGAAAGCAGAGACTCTGGCTGGTGTACCAGCAGCCAGGGATGCAGTCAAATGCTGAAGACAGGCTTTATCGGTGCAGGAACGACGGGCACTGCTCTGGCAGTGAGGCTTTCTCAGAAGAAATGGCCTGTGGTGGCTGTATACAGTCGAACCTTGTCCTCGGCACAAAAACTGGCCGGCCTGGTTACGGGTTGCCAGGTTTGTAATACAGCCCAGGAGCTGGTGGATGCCGTTGAGCTGGTCTTCATCACCACACCTGATGATGCCATAAGCCGGGTGTGCAGCGAAGTCCAGTGGCGTGGAGGCCAGAGCGTAGTACATTGTAGTGGTGCTCATTCAGTGGATATTCTGGAACCGGCAAAGCAACTCGAAGCTGCTGTGGGTTCCTTTCACCCGTTGCAGACTTTTGCCGATGTCGGCCAGGCCACGGAGAATTTGCCGGGCTCGACCTTCGCCCTGGAAGCCGAAGAGCCGCTATTATCGACGCTCAAGCAGCTGACTGTTCTCTTGAATGGCAGCTGGGTGGAGCTTAAGCCAGGGCACAAAGTTCTGTATCACGCAGCAGCTGTTTTCACTTCCAATTATCTGGTGACCCTGGTCAAGCTGGCTCTCGACCTGTGGCAGGATTTCGGAGTGTCGCCAAGAGAGGCGACCCGGGCCTTGCTGCCCTTGCTCGAAGGAACGACAAATAATATCAGGAATATCGGCTTGCCCGGCTGCCTCACCGGTCCTGTTGCCCGTGGGGACCTGGGCACCATCGAGAGACACTTGAGCGCCCTTGAGGCCCAAAGCCCCTCTTTGCTCACTATCTATAAGGAATTAGCCCTTCAGACTATTCCGATTGCTTTAGCTAAAGGCAAAGTTGACGGACGGAAAGCAGAAGAAATGAAGGCACTGCTCTCTTCGAAAGAGAGGTAAGGAAGTTCATGTCCAGGGAGGTAGAAAATGAGAAGTATTGTGAATGAAAATGTAGTGCTAGGCTTCAGCCTCGTGCTGCGCGACCCTGAAGGGTCGCACTACAGAAGCTGGAGGTGAAAAATTCCCAGGATAGCAAACACGAATCTGAGCCCAAAGCTGGCGCAAAACCGAACAAGGTGTTCACACTTGAGGAGGTAGAAAATGAGAACTATGCTGAAGAGTAAAATCCACCGAGCCCGGGTTACTGAAGTCGATTTAGATTACGAGGGCAGTATCACTATTGACAGGTCGCTCATGGATGCCAGCGACATCTTGCCCTTCGAAAAGGTGGAGGTGCTGGACATCAATAATGGCGCCAGGTTCAGCACTTATGCTATCGAAGGCGAGGCAGATTCGGGGGTGATCGGCATCAATGGTGCCGCCGCCAGACTGGTGGCGAGGGGCGACATGGTTATCATCCTCTCTTATTGCCAGGTTCCCGACGATGAGGCAATCGGCATGACGCCATGCATAGTTCGGGTGGATAGTCAGAACAGAATCATTGAGTCCTCGCCCATAGTCCGTCTAACGGGACGGGCAATGTAAACATAAAGATTAAGATGCAAAACGTTTTCCATTTTGAGTTGTCATTTTGAGTTTTTATCTTTGATTTTTAAGGAGAGAGGCCATGCGGGTTACTATTACCGATATAAAAGAGATGAAGCAAAGAAAAGAGAAGATACCTATGCTTACAGCATACGACTATGTGACAGCCAGGATGGTCGATGAAGCGGGCGTACCTTTGATATTGGTCGGAGATAGCCTGGGGATGGTGATGCTGGGCTATGAGTCAACCATCCCGGTAACCATGGATGAGATGGTCCACCACACCAAAGCTGTAGTGAGAGGGGCTAAGAAAGCTCTAGTAATAGGCGACATGCCCTTTATGACCTACCATATCAGCGTGTCCGATGCTTTGTCCAATGCTGCAAGGTTTATTCAAGAAGGAGGGGCACAGGCGGTGAAGCTGGAGGGCGGCGAGGTAGTTGCCGAGACAGTCAGACGCCTTGTTGACTGCGGCATCCCGGTTATGGGGCATATCGGGCTTACCCCGCAATCGATGCATCAATTGGGGGGATTCAAGGTACGGGGCAAGGCGGTGGAGGAAGCCAGGAAGCTGCTCAACGATGCCGTCATTCTGGAGGAAGCCGGCGCTTTTGCCATCGTTCTGGAATGCACTCCGGCACCTCTTTCCGAGCTGATTACTCAGAAGCTGACTATCCCCACAATTGGCATCGGCGCGGGGCCCGGCTGCGATGGTCAGGTCCAGGTAATCAGTGATATTCTCGGCCTTTTCACCGACTTCGTACCCAGGCATGCCAAGCAATATGCCAGGTTAGCCGGAGAAATCAAGAATGCTGTTGCCAGTTACATGTCCGAAGTTAAGTCTCTCGCTTTCCCCACTGCGGAACAGGGCTACACCATGGATGAAAGCATCATCAAACAGCTTAAAGCCTAAGGCGTCATCAATGTCATTGCGAGCGAAGCGAAGCAATCCAAATGCAAGTAACAAACATCCCCGGCCTTGTGTTATTCTGACCCCGAACCCTTCGCTTTTTGTCATCCTGAGCAGAGCGAAGGATCTTGTAATGCGCAGGGCAAGCTCCGTGAAGGGGAAGAGTTTCACTCCGCTTGAATAACAATGCAGATAGTAAAGACCGTACCCGAGATGAGGGCACTGAGGCAGCAGCTCGGCGGCACAGTTGGCTTCGTTCCCACTATGGGCTATCTCCACCGGGGTCACCTGGCTTTGGTACAGCGGGCCAGAACGGAGAATCCTGCAGTTGTCGTTAGTATCTACGTCAATCCGCCTCAATTCGGTCCCCGGGAGGACCTTGCCAGTTATCCCCGAGACCTCGATCGCGACCTGGAGCTGTTGCAGCGAGAGGGGACCGATATTGTCTTTGCGCCCTCCGATGATGAGATGTATCCGCCCGAATTCAGTAGCTGGATAGATGTGGAGAAAGTAACGGAGCGACTCGAGGGAGCATCCCGCCCGGGGCATTTCAGGGGGGTGGCCACTATCGTGGCCAAGCTATTCAACATTGTCCAGCCGACCAGGGCTTACTTTGGGCAGAAGGATGCGCAGCAGGTGACGGTCATCAAGCGCATGGTGGCTGACCTCAACATGGGGCTGGAAATCGTGGTTGTACCCACGGTGAGAGAGAGCGATGGCCTGGCCATGAGCAGTCGCAATGTCTACCTCGGCCCTGAAGAACGCCGGGCAGCGACGGTGCTGTTCAAGGCCCTGACCCTGGCCCGCGAACTGGGGCGGCGCGGGGAGAGGGATGCTGATGAGATTCGCCGGCAAATGACCTCGCTTATAGAAAAAGAACCTCTGGCCCGGATTGACTACGTCAGCGTTGCCGATGCCGGGACACTGGAGGAACTACGCTCTGTCGACCGCCCGGCGTTGGCTTCCCTGGCCGTCAGGATAGGCAAGACCAGGTTGATAGATAACACGCCCCTACCATAAGCGCTGTTGACCGATTTTGTCCGGAAACTCGAAAAGTCGGCGCCCCCCACGTTCAAGGTCAATTTGACAACAAAAAAGCCGTGTTGTATAATGTCCGTTCTCCTGTTGGAGAATAATTTTGCACGTTAACAATTGAATACGTTTTGTGTTCTGCCTGGCGTGGGTCAAGGGAGAAAGAGCATAGGGTGGATGCCTTGGCATCAGTAGCCGAAGAAGGGCGCGGCAAGACTGCGAAAAGCCTCAGTCAGCTGTCTAGCTAGCTCAGCTGGGGATTCCCGAATGGGGCAACCCGCCTCGACGAAATCGAGGTGCTCCGATTATATCGGAGGGGGAACTGGGTGAACTGAAACATCTTAGTAGCCTGAGGAAGAGAAATCAACCGAGATTCCCTGAGTAGTGGCGAACGAAAGGGGAACAGCCCAAACCAGGGTAGCTCAGTGGACTTGGATCCTAAGCTATCCTGGGGTTGTAAGGCACAAGGGGCAGACTCCAAGGTCTGCCACAGAGTG
>JAWOCP010000146.1:0-21733 GCA_046483735.1 Dehalococcoidia bacterium | reverse complement strand
TATCAAGAACATCTATAAAAAACTGGGCGTTAAGAGCAGAGTTGAGTTATACCGGAGAGTTGTACGGAGTAGTTATCCAGGAATATTCGATGGCTCTCTTCTCTGTTGATTGACCATAGTGTATCACACCACCCTCTTCATCAGTGCATCCAGTTCAAGGTGCTAAACCCAGCCCCGGACCTTCATTGCTTCTGACATTTCGTGGAAATCACGGCACAAAAAGCATTGCGAGGCTAACGAAGTGCAGTGGCGGAAGTAGAGGGAGAAAGGCTTGATTCAGCGTCTCTTCTTTCGGGCAGCTCTCTTTTTCTTCTTCGCCCGGGCAACCTTCTTCCTGCGCAGGAAGAAAACGGCCAGTCCCGCCGCCACCACCGCTGCCGCTATAATCCCGCCGATTAGCGGCCAGTTGGGTGGAGTTGCCTCGAAGTTGGCGATGATTTCGTAGTCGCCCTGCATGGTGATGATGGTCGTGGCGCCCCTGACATTGGCGACGGTGCCCACATCACCGGTCCAGCTGACAAAGCGGTAGCCCTCCTCGGGCTCGGCCACCAGGCGAACTCCCCAGCCGGCATTATAGCTGAACGACCCCTCATCAGGAGTAGTTACCAAACCGCCGGCGGTGCTGGCGATGATAAGGTCATACTCGACAACTCCCAGGTCCCATGTGGCAAGCTCAATCTCAGGGCCTGCGGCGACCACCGTGCCGTCGTTCTTAAGCCCCACCGTGTGATAGCTGCCGGCGGCGACCCGGCTGATATCAGTCCAGTCCCCCACGTCGCGTTGCCCGTAAGAGTTGTCTCCCACAGCCACCACCGTCCCATCCGCGTTAAGCCCCACGGTGTGATTGAAGTCTGCGGCGACCTGGATGATGCCCGTCCAGCCGCCGGCGTCGCTCTGCCCGTAGATGTTCGACCCAGCGGACACCACCGTGCCGTCGGCTTTTAGCCCCACTGTGTGCTGCCAGCCGGCGGCGACCTGAACGATGTTCGTCCAGCCCCCGACATTGCGCTGCCCGTAGGTGTTATCTCCCGCGGTCACCACGGTGCCGTCGGCCTTAAGCCCCACCGTGTGCTGCCAGCCAGCGGCGACCTGCACCATGTCCGCCCACCCATCCACGTTCAACTGCCTGTCTTCGTTCTCCCCCACAGCCACCACGGTGCCGTCGGCCCTCAGCCCCACCATGTGCCAGATGCCAGCGGCGACCTGGATGATGTCGGTCCAGTTGCCAATATTCAACTGCCTGAATTCGTTGTCCCCTACGCCGAGCACGCTGCCATCGGCCCTGAGCCCCACCGTGTGACCCCAGCCTGCGGCAACCTGGATGATATCCGTCCAGTTGCCCACATTGCGCTGCCCGTGGGCATTGTATCCCACGGCGATCACGCTGCCGTCGTTTCTCAGCCCTACCGTATGACCCCAGCCTGCGGCGACCCGGGCAATGTCCGTCCAGCCCCCGACATCGGCCTGCCCGTAATAGCTAAGCCCCACAGCGACCACCGTGCCGTCGTTTCTCACCGCCACCGTGTGATAGCTGCCGGCGGCGACCTGAATGATATCCGTCCAGCCGCCGACATCGCTCTGCCCGTAGTTGTTCCTACCTGCGGAGACCAGCGTTCCGTCGGACTTCAATCCCACCGTGTGGTCGGAGCCGGCGGCGACCTGGATGATGTCCGTCCACTCACCGACATCGCGCTGCCCGAAGGCGTTGCTTCCCACGGCAACCGCTGTGCCATCGGCCTTCAGCCCCACCGTGTGATGGCTGCCCGCGGCGACCCTGACGATGTTCCTCCAGCCCCCAACGTCGCTCTGCCCGCTGCCGCTGTATCCGACGGCAATCACTGTTCCATCGGTGTTCAGCCCCACCGTGTGTCCGTAACCTGCGGCCACCTGGACGATGTCCCTCCAGTCGTCGACATCGCACCGCCCAACTGTGCAGTCTCCCACAGCCACCACGGTACCATCGGACTTCAACCCCACCGTGTGGTCTGAGCCAGCGGCCACCTGCATGATGTCCGTCCAGTTGCCGACATCACGCTGACCGTGGATATTGCTCCCCACGGCCACCACGGTGCCGTCGGCCTTGACCCCCACCGTGTGATAGCTGCCAGCGGCCACCTGGACGATGTCCGTCCAGTTGCCGACGTTACTCTGCCCGAACCTGTTATCTCCCACAGCCACCACGGTGCCGTCGGCCCTCAGCCCCACCGTGTGGTCATGCCCTGCGGCGACCATGGGCGTGGCTGGCCCCTCAGCTGTGTTCAGGGTCATCATGAAATCGGCGCCGGGACTGTCCATCACCGACTGAATAATAGACAGGTCATCCGGCAGTGACACGGCTGTCGGAGCTGCCGCTGCCGCGGCAGGCAGAATCAGGCCCAGGACCAGGACTACAGGCAGCAAAGCTGCCCGGAGCATCCTTCTCTTCTTCATTGTTACCTCCTGTAATCTCATAACTCCCTTGCCTTCGCTGACCTGCCCGCCAAGGCTTGGCAGGCGGGAGCTTTAGCGCAAGCAGGCCTTACCCCCTTCCCGCTCCCCCTTAAAATAAGGGGGATATAGGGGGTTATTCCCAACATCCTGGCTTTCTGCCATTGCAGGCACTTCACTTCCTGTCATTGCGAGCGAAGCGCGGCAATCTCCACACTCAACAACCCCGCCCACAGATTGCTTCGTCCCGATAGTCAGGACTCGCAATGACACAAGGGGCAGCCCAATGAATTGGGCAAACCCTCCGGATTTTGTAGTGCGACCCTTTAGGGTCGTGCGGCACGAGGCTAAAGCCTCGCACTACATTCCTGAACAACCGCTTTGCAGGATGCCGCTCAATTCCGATGTTCCCCGCCCGACAGTACATCACGCATCACCCGCCATTGTCAAGTCTTCTTGGAGTTCCCAAACTCCATCCTCATCCACCGAGATCCCTTTTCCGTCGTTGAAAGGGAACTGCCGAAGTTTTATACTATTGGCAAGTACGAACAGGTGGACAACGGATGAGCGGTACGGTAGTCCTGGGCATCGGCAACCGTCTGGGTGGCGACGACGCCGCCGGCACCGGTGTCGTGGACATACTCAACCGGAGACAGCAGGGAGGCAAGGCCCTACCCCCATATGAGCTGGTGGCTATAGACGCCGGGCCTGCTCCGGAAAGCTACACCTCGGTCGTCCGCCGGCGCCGGCCTGACTTATTGATACTGGTGGACGCCGCCGATATGGGTTTGCCCCCCGGCGCCCTGCGCATAATCACGCCGGAGAAAATCAGCGTCCCGTCCTTTTCCACCCACCACATGCCCCTGTCCGCACTCGTATCTTATGTACAGGAATTCTGCGGAGAGGTCCTGCTCGTGGGGGTGCAGCCTGAGCAGGTGGAAACGGGCAGCCGCCTTTCGAAAGCAGTGCGCAAGGGCGTGGAGGAGCTGGCCGGGGCTATTCTGGAAGGCCGTGCAAAGGAAATCCCGCTGCTGGAATAAAGGCGAAGGCCGGAAGGCCCGAAGGCCAGAATGTCAAACAAATTACAAAGCCCAAAGGTCAAATGAGAAGAATGTAGTTGCCCGATTTATCGGGCCGATAATCATTTTGACATTCAGGCATTTGGATTTCAATTGGCATTTGGATTTTGACATCTCAGGCTGTTCAGTTTTTGCATTTTGACTTGTAATTTTGACCTTTGATTTTTGACCTTTGATTTTTGTCTGGGATTTGGTGCTTGAGATTCGGGGTTTCCTGAAATTCCGGGCGTCAGTGGGTTAGCTCTCTTCGGCCGGCTGTTCAGCTGGCTTCTCTGCGGCTTCGGGGTCTGTCTTCTTTCTTTTCTTCGAGCCCGGCAGCTCGCCGCTGTCGATGATTACCAGTTCGTCGGCGTACTTGTCGTAGGTGGCCAGCAGAAATTCCTCCGTCATAGCCAGCGTGTTCACCGGACAGACGTCAACACACTGGGCACAGAAGCAACAGCGTGAGATAAACACCTTGATCTTCTTTTCTTCGGGCAGCAACTCGATGGCCCCGGTGGGACATATCTTGTAGCACTGCTGACAGCCGGTACAGTTCTCCCGGTCATAGGCAATCTTGCCGCGGAAGCCGGGCGGTACCGCGACCGGCGGATGTAGTTCCACTTCCTGCCTGGCTACACTGTCCAGAAAGGCCAGCGTGGACTCAGGAGCATATCTGGCCGGGAAGATGTTAGTCGCCGGCTTTCGAAAAAGCTGTTTAAGTATAGTTATGGCTGCTTCCCACATATTACACCCAGATTCTGGCATCAACCCAGACCAGGAACATGCCGACCAGGGCCAGCGCGGTCATCGCTACCACGTATACTGTGCTGGCCTGGCTGATTTTGAATCTAGCCATGCCCGCACGTATCAGGCTGATGCTGAAGAACATTACTACCAGGACCTTGACCAGGAAAAAGAGCACGTCGACGATACCCGCCCCGTAGGCGCTCTGAATGCCCAGCGCCGGAGAAAGATTATAGGGTATGAATAGCGCCACCAGCAGCGCGGCCATGGCAAAGGCCTTGATGACGTCGGACAGGTAGAACAGGGACAGGTTTCTCCCCGAGTACTCCACCAGCAGTCCGCCGGCAATCTCGGTCTCCGCCTCGGCGATGTCAAAGGGCACCTTGGCTGCCTCACCCACGGTGACCACCACCAGGGTAGCCAGCATGAGCAGCGCCCCGATAACGCCCACCGGCCCCAGCAGGCTCCAGATAGGATACTGAGCGATGGTAGACATCAAGAACGGGTTGGCGACGCCGGCAACCTGGCCGATTCGCCAGGCGATGCCCAGCACCACCACCGCCAGGGGCGCTTCGTAGCTCATCATGATTATCATCTCCCGCTGTGCGCCCACCGTGGCATAAGGAGAACTGGAGGCAAACCCGCCCACCACAAAAGCCAGCGACGGGATAATGAGCAGATAAAGCACCAGAATCACATCTCCGTATCTCCCCAGCAGCGCCGGATTTCCGAACAGCGGGATGAACAGCAACAGAGAGCCGGTGGAGATGAGCGCCAGGAACGGCGCGGCATTGAAGAGCCAGGGTATAGCCCCATCGGGGACGATGTTCTCTTTCATCAACAGCTTCTGTACATCCCGGAAGGGCTGCACTATGGGCGGCCCCACTCTCCCCTGCATACGCGCCACCAGCTTGCGGTCAATGCCGCGGTAGAGCATGGCGAAAACGCCGCCGATGAACACCAGTATGGCGGAGCCAACAATGATAACCACGGCGTTCAACCAGATATTCTCTGCCGCGACGGTCATAGCTCGACCTCTTTCGTCTTTTCCAGACAAAGCCTGTGCAGTTCCTCGTAGCCCAGCACCGACTTCCTGCCCGTGGCTTTGTCGGTTACCACTGTCCGGTTGGTGCAGGACATGCAGGGGTCAATCGAGGCAAAGGCAATGGGCACATCGGCAATCTGCATGCCTTTGAGCATAGTGGGCACTGCCACCAGGTTAACATAGGTAGGCGCCCTCACTTTCCAGGTGGCCATTGTGCTCTGTCCCGCCTCCAGGCGGACATAATGGATGTCCTCGCCCCTCGGTGCCTCGACCCGCCCGACGCCCTCGCCGGCGGCGTCAGTGAGCAGGCGCAGGAGCCTGGGCATCTTGGGCTCGGACATGATCGGGCCTTCGGGCATTCTGGCAATACATTCCTCGATGATTTCCACCGACTGCTTGACCTCAAGCAGCCGGACTATTATGCGGTCGTAGACGTCCCCCACCACCGTGCCGGTGACAATATCGGGAGTAATGGCCCTCACATTGAGGTCGGCATAGGCGCTGTAGGGCTGGTCCTGCCTCACGTCCTTGGCAACGCCACTGGCACGGGTAGTAGGCCCCGCAGTAACCAGCTTCAACGCGTCCTCGGTGCTCAGTATACCGACGTTCCGTGTCCTCATCAGCACCGTCCTGTCTTCCAGGAAAACCCGTCTCAGGTGCTCGAAAATGCTCTTGTAATAATCCAGCGATTTTCTTATGCGCGGTAGCTGGTCGGCTGTAATATCCCTTCTCACCCCACCGAACTGAAGCACCGCCTTGGTCACCCGGTTGCCGAAGACGTATTCAATGAGGTCCATTATCTCTTCCCGCACCCGCCAGCTGAGATAGAACACCGTGTCAAAGCCAATCTCGTGGGCGGCCACCCCGGCCCACAGTATGTGAGAGTGAATCCTCTCCATCTCGGCGGCGATAACCCGGATATACTCCGCCCTGTCGGGCACTGTGATATTGGCCGCCTGCTCCACCGCCATGGCCAGGCAGAACGGGTGACAGATGTTGCAGATGCCGCATATCCTCTCGGCGAGGTATAGCGTCTGCACGGGATTGTTGCGGTTCATCCCCAGCCACTCGATGCTGCGGTGCACCTGCCCCACCAGCACATCGGTGCCGACCACCTTCTCCCCTTCAACCTCCAGCATCAACTGTATCGGCTCCTTGAGAGCGGGGTGAATGGGGCCGACCGGTATGGTGTAGGTCTCTTTTTTCGTCTCGTCGACTGCCATGTTTTTGTCCTTTCCTCTCTATTCCTCCTCGCCCTTTCCCTTCGGTTTTCTGCCCGGCAGCACCCTCAAGAACTTCTCCGGTCCGGTCTCATCCTTTCGCCAGGGATAAACACCCTCCGGCAGCTCTTCAGTGATGAACAGCCGCCTGCCATCCGGTATGCCCACCACCTCCACCCCCATCATCTCCTGGGTCTCACGCTCGGTGAATATGGCGCCGGGGATGAGGTCGGTAACCGTCGGTATCTTCAGGTCATTCTTGGGCAGCTTTACCCGCAGCCCCAGGCTCAACTCCTCCAGGTGATGGCCATAGTAAATGGTGAAGTGGTAGATGAGCTCCACCTCATCGCCCAGGTCACTCTGGGAAATAATGGCCAGATGAGGGTATTCCTGGAGGCGGCAGATATGCTCGACAGCGTCGCGGAGGGCGCTCTTTTTCACCTCGACCCAGATGCTGCGGAACTTGTTCTTCTTGACGGCGACCTCGCGCTCGTAAACCGAGCCGGCAATAAAGCCATCGCCCAGCTCTTTGCCGAAGCTATCGATTATTTGCTGCGGGCTAAGCCTTTCCACTAAACCACCTCCTGCCTGGCCAGTTTTTCCAGCTTGACCCAGGCCTTGACCACGCCGTAGATAATGGCCTCCGGCCGCGGCGGACACCCGGGGACATAGACATCCACGGGAATAATCTGGTCGATGGGCCCTACCAGGCTGTAGGCCTCATGGAAGACGTCTCCTTCTGCGCCGCAGTTCCCCACCACTATCACCACCTTCGGGTCGGGGGTCTGGGCATAGATACGTCTTACGCTATCTTCCATGCTCCGTGCCACCGGCCCGGTGACCAGCAACACGTCGGCATGGCGGGGAGAACCCACCAGCATGATACCAAAGCGTTCCACATCATAGCGGGGGGTGAGCACGGCCAGAATCTCAATATCGCAGCCATTGCAGGAGCCGGTATTCAAATGATAAACCCACAGTGACCGGTTGAACGCTTTCAAATTCATCGCTCTACTCCAAATCCATCCTTCACTTTCAACTTGCCAGCACCAGTATCAGAATAGTTATCGCCATTACGCCGACAAACCAGAGGATATAGTCGTTTACTATTCCGGTGTGCGGCCTCATCATCCTGTCGTAAAGTCCTTTCAGTGCCTCGAAGAAACCCCAGTATATGTTCTCCGACTTAACATGCCGCTGTTCCTCGGGGGGAACCTTGATACCGGACAGGAAGATATCGGTCTGGGCCGTCCCTTTCTTATAGCCTTTCTGGCCGCGGTTGCGCCAGACGAGAACCATAGCCCCGATGACGACCAGGGCGATAATCCAGACTATGGGAGCCCAGACAGCATATCCGTAACTCAAAACTGACAAATTACCCTCTCCATATCGTCAATATATCCTGATTTATCATGGCACGGCACCCATCACAGCGTTGATATACGCTCCCTGGTTAATCAGCGCCTCGGTTGCCGGAGCCACTATGGTGTCCACTATCAGCCCCGGAAAGATGCCAAAGAATATAATAAATGCTGCCAGGATACCCATGCCGATAATCATGGATTTGGGCACTTCCCTGACTTCTTTATAGGCAGGCATCTCCGGACCGGTGAAAGCGGCATAAAATACCTTCACAAAGGAGGCCAGCGTTACCAGAGAAACGAACATGGCAATGACCGACAGGACGGGGTTGAAACTCAACACCATTTGATAAATGAGCAGCTTGGAGGCGAACCCGTTGAATGGCGGAATACCGGCAATGGCCAGTGCTCCAATGACATAAAAAACCGCCGTCCATTTCATATTGCGAGCCAGCCCACCCATCTTGTTGGTGTCCCTGGTCCCGATACGAAAGAATATTGCTTCTGCTGTCATGAAGAGCAGTGCTTTATAGAAGACATGGTTGATGATATGGAAAACGCCTCCATTTATAGCATCACGCCCGTAATTGGCCAGAGCCACCGGGTCGGCAATCACCGCCAGTCCTACCCCGACGCCGAGAAGCATGTAGCCACCCTGGGAAATAGCGTGGTAGGCCATCATGCGCTTGATATCGGTCTGGTACACAGCCATCATGACGCCGATGAACATGCTGAGCACACCCACAATGATAACCACCCAGCCAATAGCTGTGGTATCGATGTGTCCTCCATAGAGGGTAAAGACCACCCGGTACAGGGCATACATGGACGTATAACTTGCGGCCAGTATCATGGGCGTGGTGCCCGCCGGCGCTACAGTATAGGTGTCCGGCGCCCACATGTGAAGCGGGACGCCCGCTAGCTTCATCACGAAGGCGCTGGCCAGTAGCCCCAGCGCCAGCATGTCCAGCGCGGTGTACTGCATGTAATGGGCCAGTGCTGCGATACTGAGGACGTTGTACTGAGCATAGAGTATGCCGATGGCCAAGAGCACCATGACTGCGCTTATGGCCGAAATGACAATGTACTTGAAGCCGCCCTCCACGGCGTCAGCCATATTGGTGCGGTATGCAGCAAGCCCAGTGCCGGCAATTGACGCTATCTCCAGGAAAACGAACAGGTTGAACAGGTCTCCGGTGAATGCGATGCCCATCATACCCACGTATAAGAGCATCATGAGGGAATAGAACCGGGCCTGTCCTGTCTGCCCCTTCAGGAACTTCAGCGAATATATCAGTGCAGCGATGGCGACTGTGGTGATTATCATGCCCATGAAGATGGACATGCCATCGACCTGAAACATGATGCGCACCGGCACCATGTACCCCCCGGGGAGGGCCATCTCGGGCACCGTGGCGCCAAAGGTATAGACGCGGATGCCAACGGCGTAGACATCCCTGGCCAGGATGACGATCAGAGAGGCAACCAGGCCGAAAATGACCAGGCTAAACGTGTTTCTAGCCCTGTGCCCGGCCCGGCTGATGAGTGGTATAGCGAAGGCTGCCAGCAGTGGCAGGGCCACAATCAAAGCCGGCGAGTGAGTAACCAGATAATCCAAACCTTCTATCCTTTCAATATCCTTGATTTCTTGGCATCAATATCCCCGGTGTGGCGGTAAATGTGTATTACAAGGGTCAGCATCAGGGCCAACACCGCAACGCTAATCACGATGTTGGTCAGGGTGAGCGCCTGGGGCACCGGCAGCACCATAGTACCTTCCGGCACGTCGGTGTAGATTGGGGCTACGCCTCCTGCTCGGTAGCCCAGTGACACGAGAAAGAGATTGATACCTGAGGACAGGATGGCAACGCCCATAACCAGCTTGATCAAATTCCTCTTGAAGATTATTATGTAAAGAGATATCCCAACCAGCAGCACTGCCGCCAGAAAGGGAAAGTTGAGAGGAACATACTCCATTATTCTTCTATCTCCTCGCGATTGGAAGCTTTCGCCATAGCCAGAGCCACTGCTGAAAGGCCGGCCATAACTACGAAGCCAATGGCAATCTCCATCACAGGAATGATTCCTCCTGACCAGACATGGCTATGACCGGGGCCTGGCGGTGGAACCTCCCCGAAAATCGGTGTGCCAAGCAGAAAATTGTAAAAGAACGTGGTGCCCGTGCCCGCAAGCGCAACCACGATGAATACAAGGGCACCGCAACAGGCCACCACAGTAAGCCTGCTCACTTTCAGTGACTTGATAATCTGGCCTGCCCCGAAGGCCACGAGCAACATAACCACGCCGGAAGCGACAACAGCTCCACCCTGGAAGCCTCCCCCCGGCGAATCGTGGCCATGCACGAGGAGGTAGAAACCGAAAATCAGGATGAACAATATCAACTGATTGGAGACAGTACGCACAATCCTGGATAGCATCAGGAAATCTCCTCCCGGCCTTTCAGTGTCCGAAACAGTAGCAGCACCCCGGTCACCGCCGTGAACAACACCGAAACTTCTCCCAGCGTATCAAGCCCGCGGTAGTCCAGGAGCACGCCCGCCACCACGTTGTTGCTACCGGTTTCGACCTGGGCGTTCTCAATCATATAGTCGTCCATGACGGAGGGAGGGTAGCCAAAGTCCCGCATCGTCAACACCCCCCACACCAGAAAGGCTACCAGAACCAGCAACAAAACCAGGCCTAGAACTCGTCTCATCATTTACTCCATACGTTTAGTCGCCCTTATGGCGATGATGAAAATAGCCGTGGTCACAGCCGCCCCGATTCCTGCTTCGGCAATGGCCACGTCGGGGGCCTTCAAAAGATAAAACTGAAAGGCCAGCAGCAGGCTCAGTACAGCCAGCGCCACGGTGGCGTACAGCAGGTCCCGGAATATAGCCACAAATACGGCACAGACCACCAGCACCAGCGGTACAACTATATGCAGACCAGCGGACTCAATCATCTTCTTCTTCTTCTTTCGCCTCCAGGTCGTCTACCACTGCTCCGGCCGGCTTCTCCCCACTGCGATGTGCAGCCCGGGCAATGGCATGAGCACCGGTGGCATTGGTGACCAGCAGCGCCACCACCGCCAATACCGCACGGATGGTCATTGCAGACTGAGAGGAAGCGGCCCCTTCCATTGACCATATTCCGGCAGACTGCACTATTACCGCCAGGATGAGGAAAATGGCGCCAAAGGTAGTGCACTTGGTAGCGGCATGCAGTCTGGTATACATGTCGGGGAAACGGTGGAGACCGAAAACCCCCACCAGATTGAAGAAAAGGCCGATTCCTATGAATACGTAGCTTAACGGGTACAGCGACTCCACTAAAACTTGCCCCCCTGAATGTATTTGGCCACATACAGCGTCATGGCGAACGAGAGCAAAGCGTACACTATGGCTACATCAACGAAAATCGCGTGGTCGAACATCATCGCCAGAATGACCAGACTGGCCACCACCAGCGTGTTGACGGTGTCAAAAGCTACCAGCCTCGTCGGCGCTCCCGGCCCCATGAATATGCGTGCCACGGCGATGATAATAAACACCACCATGGCTATGATTGCCGGAAACCAGTTCATTCCGCGATTCTCCTCGCCCAGTCGGGAAAACCGTTGCATATCGGATGGTAATCTCTCGGCATATCCTCGAGCACTCTGGGGTCAATGTTTATCCAGTGAACATACAGTTCGTTGGTCTTCTCATCAACGTCCACGCTCAGCGTCCCAGGCGTCAGGGTGATGGAATTGGCCAGGATGGTGAGTGACAGGTCGTTCTTCAGGTTGGGATTTATCTTCACGATGGCCGGGTTAATCCGGCCGGTGATGACACGATAGGCCACGTCAAAGTTGGCCTTGGCCATGGCGAAGAAAAAGGGGAACAGATAAACGAGGAATAGGAACCACCGCACCGGGTTCAGCATGCGCAGGTCTCTGCCCACGAACCGGTTTCTCAGCAGGGCACCCGCCACCACGGCGAACACGGCCCCGATGACGAGCTCGGCGGTACTCCAGAGAAGAACGCTACCGCTGCCAATAGTAAAGATGAGGTAAACCAGATAAGCGACTACCGTCGTAACCAGAAACCTCATTAAGTTACCGTAAAAACAACTTCTCTTGCGAGAAGGATTCTATTTCAAAACTGCCTGCATTAGCTGTAAGCTCAGTTTCGTCAAAATCTTTATATAGATGTACTTTTCTATATTATCATTATCCGCCGGAAATTATCAAGCCTTCGACACTGCTTTTTTGTCGTTGCGAGGAGCCCTTTCCCCTTTGTCATTGCGAGGAACCCTTTCCCCTTTGTCATTGCGAGGAATCCTTTCCCCTTTGTCATTGCGAGGAACGGAGTGACGAAGCAATCTCAGAGCGGGATTCCTCGTCCCGACAAATCGGGGCTCGGAACAGGCTCCGCAATCTATAGGTCAAATTCGAGACTCAAAGCACCAAAGCCCAAATGCCGATTTCATCGGGCCCTTGACATTTTGTAGTTGCCTGATTTATCAGGCCCAATCCTCTCTTTCGTAACTCCCCTTACCCCTCTTATCCTAAGAGGGGTAATCTGTAGACAAATCCGTCATTTGGGCTGCGGAACCCAGTGTCTCCCCTTAAGATAAGGGGGGATTAAGGGAGGTTATGAAACAAACCCCTCCAAAATGCAAAAAACAAGAATAAGACCGCAAAATGCCAGAGCAAACGTCGAAAGCTTTTCATTTTGGTTTGTCATTTTGATTTTTTGAATTTCTATAATTGTCCGGGATTTGACATTTGAGCTTTGTCATTTGACATTCGGGCTTTGACCACTTGTGTCTTCGTCTATCCCTGACTTCCGGTTTCAGACGTGCCGCACTCGCCTGCCTGGCCTTTAAGCGTTTCCACAGCGTGTGGCAATGCCGGTAGTATCACTTCCAGGCATTCGCGTACCGCCCGTGGGCTTCCCGGCAGGTTGATAATCAGGCATTTTCCACGGGTCCCCGCAACAGCTCGACTGAGCATGGCCATTGGAGTTTTCCTCAGGCTCTCAACCCGCATCGCCTCGGCAAAACCGGGGACAACTCTATCCACCACGGAAAGAGTTGCCTCCGGGGTAACATCTCTGGGCGTAAGTCCTGTTCCACCCGTAGTCAGAAGCACGTCCAAACCTTCCTCATCTGCCCACTTCACCAGCTTCTCAACTATAAGCTCTTTCTCATCAGGAACGATGTCGTAATTCGCGATGCTAACATCCATGCCGGAAAGGATTTCGCGAATCGTCTCGCCACTTCTGTCCTCGCGCTCCCCTCCCGCTCCTTTGTCGCTGATGGTCAATATCCCTACGGTAAACATTCTCTTCACCTCCGACAGCTCTCAGCTTACAGCTTTCAGAAAACTCTTTTCCATGAAATCGGCTATTCCTGCTGTATCACCCGGTGAAAACTGAGCTACATCGGTGGCGAATGCCCCGTCCGTAACAATGGCCGAGAGCTCACCGGGAGTAAACAATAAGTCATTTCCCATGTCTTTTCTATGCACCTCGATTTTGGGAATCCGGCTCTTCTTGAACCCTTCGACAAGGACGATGTCGAATTCCTCGTCAAGGATAGGCATAATCTCCTCGATATCGAGGTCGTGGTCCAGATTCTTAATGTAGACAAGCTTGCCGGGCGCACTGACGAGCACAGCATCGCTGCCTGCTTGAGAATACCTCCAGCTATCTTTTCCGGGATGGTCCATTTCGATTCCGCCCCGACTATGCTTCAAAGCAGCCACTTTGTAGCCCCTTCTCTTGAACTCCGCAATAAGTTGCTCCATGAGGACTGTCTTGCCGGACCCCGATTTGCCCACGATGGAAACAATCGGCACCATTTTCACCTCGCCTTATTCCTCTGCCCAATCCAGCATCTGCACATCGACCACATCTCCAGCCTTAACCCCCTTGCTGCTTTCCAGGATTACAGCCAGACCATTTGCCTTTGCCATGGAGGTAAGGATTCCCGAACCCTGGGGGCCGGTGAGAGAGGCATAATATTGACCGTCACGCCTGGTGACGACCACCCTGGCGAAGATGCGGCGACCATCGGTATTCACAATATCATCCTCGATAATCGCCCGGATAGCCGGTTTTGCCCAATTCTTCTTCCCCATCATTTTCAGTATGGCAGGACGGGCGAATTGTTCAAATGTAATCATGGAGCTGACGGGATTGCCCGGCAATCCCAGATGGGGCACCTTCTTCTCTTTCCCCCCTTCCATCTTCGTCATGGTCCCAAAAGCCAGGGGTTTCCCGGGCTTCATACAAACCGTCCAGAAGCCGATTTCCCCCCGCTCTGCCAGCACGTCTTTTACCATATCGTAATCCCCCTTAGACACCCCTCCGGTGGTAATGACCATATCCGCATCCAGACCTTTGTCGATCTTCTCGGTTAAGGACTGAACAGAATCGCGCCCTATGCCCAGGATTCTGGGAATTCCACCGTAGCGAGAGACTTCGGCAGCGATGGTATAGGTATTGCTGTCATAAATCTTGCCGGGAGCTAATGGCTGGTCAACACCGATAAGCTCATCTCCCGTGGCTAGGATAGCCACAACCGGGCGACGGATAACCAGCGCAGTTGAGCGCCCCAGAGAGGCCAGCATACCTATTTCTTGGGGGCGGAGCACCGTTCCTTTCCTCAGAATCAAGTCGCCCCCGGCAATGTCCTCGCCTCTGCGCCGGACATTCATTCCTTTCTTCACCGGGCACAATATTCCGATTTGCGAAAGGTCACCCCCTGACGATTTGCGGCCGACTTCATCGGTATCCTCAAATCGAACGACGGTATCAGCCCCTTCAGGCAATGGTGCTCCCGTCATAATGCGGATAGCCGTCCCCGGCCTGACTCGTTCTGTGGGCATAGACCCGGCAGCAAGCTCTCCGACAACGGTTAAATACCTGGGCGACGATTCACCGGCACCGCGAGCATCCTCGGCCCGCAGGGCATAGCCATCCATGGCGGAGTTGTCCAGGGGAGGGACATCAATCGTAGAGTAGACGTCCTCAGCCAGAACCTGTCCCAGGCAGTCCAGGATAGGCTTCCGTTCAGGCTCGAGAACCTCAACATAACTCAGAATCTTCTCCAGGGCTTCTTCCACAGAAATCATGCGCTGAACTCTCGGAACCGTATTATAGATTATCTTTGTCCCCCAGACCAACTTGCCGGCTGTTATTGTATGCGGTCCTTCGCACAAATCGTGTCTGATTTGACAATTCCCAGCTTTAGCTCTAATATTGAACCGTGAGGCTCTAAGTGGCCGGGGGATTCAGAAAGACGATAAGAGGCTGTTTAGGAGTGTAGTGGCCCAATTTATTGGGCGAGAAGAGCCTGATGAATCAGGCAACTACGAGAATATCGAGGTGAAAGCCTTCCAAAATGACCACAATTGAATGGAAGAATAGAAACTGAACAGCATACGACAACAGAAGGAGGTTAAAAATGCGAGAGAAGGTACAAGCAGCTCTCGACCAAGTGAGACCGGCATTGTTGGCCGATGGAGGAGACGTCCAACTAATAGATGTCAAGGATGGAGTGGTGACACTGAGGTTGACCGGTGCCTGCGGTGGCTGCCCCATGGCAAGTATGACCTTGAAGGGCGGGATTGAGCGAGTGCTCAAGGAACAGGTGCCTGAAGTCAAAGAGGTGGTGGCCGTCTGATCCACGGGCTGTATTCCCATGACGGGACAAGAACGAATCAGGCAGGAGGCTTATGTCCCAGGGATATTTTGTCTGCCACTCTTGTGGCAAACAGGTAAGACATGACACAGAGGAGCGGCCTTGCGAGGTGCTCGACGGATGGCTCATGGTGTCTCAATGGCAAGGGCCGGGGGCGGTTGAGCATTACACCTTCTGCTGCCTGACCTGCCTCAAAACATGGACGGATACCCAGGCTCCCCAGGTTCCTGACGTATTCCTGAAAGCTTTTGACAAGTGAAGGAATAGAAATGCCCATTTACGAGTATTTTTGCCCTGATTGCCGCTTAAGGTTTGAACTGTTGCGTAATCAAACGCAGTCGAACGAAAACGTGTCTTGCCCCCGTTGTAACAATTGCGCCAGACGGGTATTCTCCTCTTTCGCCTCTTTTTCCAAGAGCGGTGAAGGGTCATCTACTCCGATTGGGGGAAGTTCGTCTTGCGGTACATGCTCTGCCACAAGTTGTGACACCTGCCAGATGTAACTCCGTTACCGGGAAACCAGTAGAGCCCGGACTGACGGATTTAACCGGAACTACAAACGAAGCGCCTCGAATTAGCGCTGAATGGCAAGCCTGTAGAAATGAGTGCCCAGCATGTGACCACGTTGGTGAGCCGAGATGATTGAGATAAGAAGAGAAGATTTCTCCATCGATGAAACAATTGAGAAAATGAAAGGCCCCAAGATAGGGGCGATAGCAATTTACTTAGGCACCGTACGCGAATTCCCTGAAGGACTCGGACTGGAATTTGACAACGACAACCGCGCCGTCCATAAGCTGGAAGAAATAAGAAACAGAGCAATCGATAGATTTGATGTCGAGGATGTGGCGATAACCCATCGAGTGGGTTTCCTGGGCGTAGCAGAGAGCATTCTGCTGGTAGCAGTTTCCGCCGCTCACAGAGGGCCGGCTTTCGACGCTTGCCAAAGCATAATAGACGATATCAAGGATCTCCACAAATCATGGGGAAGAGAAGTGTCCAAACAGACATCTTGAGGATTTCCAGAGATGCCGAGTGGAAGAAGATGGACGAGCTGGCCCATGAAGAAGAGGTCACCGTCAGCCTCAACGGCGAGATTCAGAAATTCTACTGCATTCCCGTTGACCTGGAAGAGATGATAGCTGGCAATCTAAAATCAAGAGGCACAGACCCTTCTTCATGCCGGATCAGGAAACTGGGCAGCACTGAGTTTGAAGTAAATGTCTCTGGAGAGATAGTGAAGACCCCCCAGAAGTGCGATTCCAGGAAGAAGTTAACCAGGAAGGAAGTTTTCGAGTCGGTAGAAGCATTGAACGAAAACAGTTTCCTGTACAGAGAGACCGGCTGCACCCATGTTATCGGAATCCGCGGAGAGAAGGAGATTTTCGTCGAGGACATCAGCAGGCATTGCGCCATGGACAAAGCCATCGGCCTGGCCATCAGAAACGGAATGGCCCTGGCAGACAGCTCCCTGGTTACCTCATGCCGGCAGACAGCTTCTACTATCAGAAAGGCGATTTTTTGCGGAATACCGATAGTTATAAGCATTGCTGCCCCCACGGACCTGGCTGTAAAAGAAGCCAATGAATACGGAATAACACTCGTAGGTTTTGCCAGTCCGGAAATGTTCAACATATATTCCCACGATTGGAGAATCGAAACCTAGAAAACATGCTTGATACGCATCGCCTTATCCGGATTGAACCCTTTGTCGGATTGAAACCAAAGGAGCGACTGGTTTACAATGTAGCAGCTTGCTTTGCTCCGCCAAATGCATGAATTGGGAATAACTGAAAACATCGTTGACATCGCTTTAGCCAAAGCTGGTGAGGCAAAAGCCAGGAAGGTCACCCGAATCAACGTAGTAATCGGCGAACTGTCAGGATTTGTACCCGATTGTATCCAGTTCTATTTCGATTCTCTCAGCCAGGATACCATCGCTCAAGAAGCGGTACTCCACTTCGAATCAGTACCGGCTCGATTACGCTGCCGGAAATGCTCCATTGTTTTCCAGCCCCGGGATACCGAATGGGCTTGCCCTGAATGCCAGGGCCAGAGCGTGGAAATAGCCAGGGGACGAGAGCTCTATATCGAAAGCATAGAGGTGGAATGAAAAGAATAGAGGTCATGCAGAACATCCTGGAAGCTAATGACACCATAGCTGACCGGAATCAACAGCTACTGGGTAAGCACAAGGTTGTCGCCATAAACATTATGTCAGCTCCGGGTGCTGGCAAGACAAGTCTTATCCTGCAAACTCTAAGGAAGCTGAAAGGCAGGTTGAACATGGCTGTTATCGAAGGCGATGTGGCTTCCACGGTAGACGCCGAAAAAGTGCAGAGCGAGGCAGAAGCAGTCGTTCAAATAAACACCCGCAATATGCCTGAGAGTTGTTCTTTGATGGCCGCCATGATAGAACTGGCCCTGAAGGACCTGCCCCTTGATAAAATAGATTTAATCTTAATCGAAAACGTAGGCAACCTCATTTGCCCCTCCGAGTTTGCCCTGGGAGAACACAAGCGAGTGGTGATTTCCAGCCTGCCGGAAGGGGATGACAAGACCACTAAATACCCCCTTATCTTCATCGACGCCGATGCAGTGCTAATAAACAAAATGGACCTGCTTCCCCATGTTGATTTCGATATTCCCGCCTTTCGCCGTTCCATCGAAGGACTGAACCCCACAGCCGAGGTTTTCCAACTTTCCTGCAAGACCGGCGAGGGGATAGAAAGGTGGTGCTCCTGGGTGCTGGAACAAGTGGCAACCGATGCCACAGGGCAATGAAGGTCTTACATACCTGATAAACCCCTTAACATCAACGCTCGTTGCCTGTCGGCCGTTGACGCGTCGCTTCTCTAGATGCTAACATCTCATTTCGGAATGTCAGAACAAGGAGGGTCTCATGGCTTATGAGAACTTGAATGTGGAGCGGGAGGACAACATCGGCATAATCTCCTTGAACCGGCCGCCGGCAAATCCGATAAATCTGGCTTTGCTAGATGAACTGGGCACGGTTCTCGCCCAGTGGGAAAAGGATAAAGAGGTGAGAGCCGTAATCATCACTGGCGCCGGCGAGAAAGGATTTTCAGCCGGGCTCGACGTGAAACTGGCCCGGACATCGGAGGGAGAGAAGGCTGCAGCCCGGGGGCAGGAGATATTCAGGCGCATTGAGAGCTATCCCAAGCCCGTAATCGCCGCCGTGAATGGCTTTGCCCTCGGTGGTGGTTGCGAGCTGGCCATATCCTGCCACTTCAGGATAATGGTTAACTCGGAGCGCGCAGTGATAGGGCTGCCTGAGATTGGCCTGGGCCTTATGCCTGGCTGGGGTGGCACCCAGCGGTTGCCCAGGCTGGTGGGTAAGACCAAAGCGCTGGAAATGCTTCTGTTCGGCCTCAGAATCAACGCCCCCGAGGCTTTAAGCATCGGGCTCATCACCAGGATGTCTGAGCCAGGGCAGTTGCTGGATGATGCCAAAGCATTCGCCAAGACGCTGGCAAGAAAGGCGCCCATTGCTATGCAGGCCATCCTCGATACTGTGACCAGGGGACTTGAGACCACCCTGGACCAGGGTTTGAAAATAGAACTGGAAAACGTGCAGAGGGTGGAGAAGACGAAGGATGCCATAGAGGGCATGACAGCCCTCATCGAGAAGCGAGAGCCGGTCTTCACCGGTGAATAGCTTTCGACGCGAGAAGCATCCTGCTCCATAATTGCCCGGAGTGCCCGCTCTCCGTCACCGCGAGGAAAGCCCCCATTCATTGCTTGATCTCGATTTGTCGAGACCAGGCAATCCCGTGGAGCGAAGCGCTGGAAGGCAAATCTGATCCCAGTTCAGTCCGGGCGCATGAAGAGGAACATGAGCAAGGCAGCGATGCTTTTGCCATCGCAGATTTCGCCCGAGGCAATAAGTCGGGGTATCCGGTCAGGGGAAACCCGGACCAGCTCGATATCGTCGGTATCCTCAGCCACCAGGTGGCCGGGCACAAGGTCGGTAGCCAAGAAGCAGTGGAGGTACTCCGTGCCATAGCCCGGAGTGGAATAGAACCCCACCAGTTTGTCTATTCTGCGAGGGAGATAGCCAATTTCCTCCTGTAACTCGCGGCGCACCGCGTCAACAGGCTCTTCACCGGGGTCAATGCCACCAGCAGGTACTTCGAGAAGAGACTTGCCCACTGCATAGCGGAATTGGCGAACCAGGAGGACATTACCCTGTTCATCAAGGGCCACTACAGCTATGCAATCGCTGTGCTCCACCACCTCCCTGATGGTTCTTCCGCCGCCGGCTTTCTCCACAGTGTCCACACGCATGTTTACCACCTGTCCGTGATAAATCTGTTGGGTAGCTAGTTTCTTTTCCGACTTCATCGCTCTCGCGCTTCAGCTAGAATTGCATCGCTATGCTTCCAGATAAAAGCTTCAAAGGTGACGGACAAGAGCTACTTCATCGCAGTCGGGAAATTTGGGACAGCGATAGCATTCCGCCCACACCTTCTGGGGCAATTCCAATTTGTCGACCAGCCGGAAGCCATGTTTTTCAAAAAAAGCAGGCTTACGGACAAGACAGAAGACCTTGGGGATGCCTAGTCCCTTAGCTTCTTCAAGACAGGCCTGGACAAGCAAAGAGCCGATTCTTTGCTTCTGTTCCTTTTCATCGACAGCCAGAGACCTGATCTCGGCCAAATCAATCCAGGTGACGTGCAGCGCAGCACAAGCGACAACCTGACCTGCTTCTCTGACCACGAAGTAGTCTCTGATATGTTCATATATCTCAGACAGGGCACGAGGCAAAACCTCCCCCTTATCAGCAAAATGACTTATCATCTGATGCATCGAGGCAGCATCGCTCACCCTTGCCTTTTCAACCTTTATGTCGACTTCCATTTCCTCCCTCTCGTAGCTTCTGCCACAGCGAGCTATAGAAATAGTTCGGCTTCTGCATTCTCAAAAAGTGCACGGTGTGAGGGCTGAGCTTCACCCTGACATCTTGCCCGTCCGGCAGTGGCAATTCAACCTGTCCGTCAATACTGAGCACGACCTGGTCTCTGCGGACTACCTTCAAATCGATTATGCTTTGCTGAGGCAATACCAGTGCATGACTCAAGCCCAGATGACAGGATATCGGTTGCAGGATGATCTCCCTGGACTGCGGATGAAGAATCGGTCCCCCAGATGCCAGGGCATAGCTGGTGCTACCGGTAGCCGTAGCCGTAATCATGCCGTCGGCCCGGTAAGTCGCTATCGCTGCGCCATCAATTGCTGCTTCTATGTTAACCAGGCGAACGGCAACGCTTCGCAGCACCACATCATTCAGGGCATGAAAGCTTTGGCCTTCCACCTGAGCCTCCAGCATGGCTCTTTCCTCGATCCAGCCTCCCCCTTCAAGCAAACCGGGCAAATCAGACAAGACCTCATTGCCATTTATCTCTGTGATGAAGCCCAGCCTGCCCAGGTTCACACCTAGAATAGGCACCGCCAGTGGGGTTACGATTCGAGCAACACGCAGGATAGTGCCGTCTCCACCGATGCTGAGAATTAACTCCGTGCCGGCTACCTGGGGTTGAGCTTTATCTTCCTCCCAGGTTGAGCATCGCCACGAAGAGACTCCATGGGAGGACAAGAACTCTTCCAGCTTCTCAGCTAAGTCTTGGGCTTTCTCCAATAAGGGGTGATACAGAATACCAATACGCTTCACAGATGGGCCAAGTGTAGCACTGGCGAATTTTGACTGTCAAACCCTCTAACATATTCGGGGCAACAATTCTCCAGATAGCATATCAACGATTCGGGAGGGGCCGAGCTTTGTTTTCATTATCACCTTCCCTGAGTGCTCCTTGGTCACCTCGCCGATAATGGCAGCATCTCTGCCATATCTATTTTCCCTCATCCGTGCCAGAATCTTCCCGGCATCGACAGGGTCGACTATGGCTACCATCTTGCCTTCATTGGCCACATAGATGGGGTCCAGGCCCAGGAGCTCACAGGCAGCTTTAACCTCTTCCTTCACTGGTATTTCGGCCTCTTCCACCACAATGCCCACCTTCGACTGTCGCGCAAGGTCGTTTAGCGTGGTCGCTAACCCACCCCTGGTGGGGTCACGCAGGCAATGAATCTTTGACGAGGTCTCCATCATTTGCAGCACCAGTTTATTCAGGGGAGCACAATCGCTTTCCAGAGTCATGGAGA
>JAWOCP010000096.1:0-6130 GCA_046483735.1 Dehalococcoidia bacterium | reverse complement strand
GAGCTGGCCCGGATTTCCACAGGCACAATCACCGCTTTGGATAACTATCAGCCCTTCCTGGACGATTTGAGAAGGCGTGCCCAATCAGCCGGGCTTGACAACAAAATCGATATATTGAATGGTTCGATGTTTGAGCTTCCATTTGCCAGGGGCACCTTCGACATCATATGGTCAGAAGGCGCAATCTTCATCATCGGCTTTGAGAAAGGGCTTCGGGAATGGAAGGCATTCATGAGGCAAGGTGGCTATCTGGTAGTCTCTGAACTGAGCTGGATCGAGCCAGATGCTCCGGATGAGCTACGCACCTATCTGGAAGGTCAGTACCCGGCAATCAAGAACACCGCTGAAAACATGGAAATAATCAGGCAAGCTGATTATGACGAGGTGGCCAGTTTTGTCCTGCCCGAATCCGGCTGGTGGGATGATTTCTACAACCCGTTACAGAGGCGAATAGACCAACTCAGGCATAAGTATGCCGGCAATCTGCAAGCATCGATGGTGTTAGATGACGGTCAGCTGGAAATAGATATGTACAAGAAGTATTCGCCATACTACGGCTACGTCTTTTACTTGATGCAGACGAAATAGGAACTTGCCGCCTGCATCTAGTGCGCACCACGAAATGTGTGAACTGAAGTTGCTGACTTATTCAGCATGATTTGGGCCGTCGGCACAAATCTCCTGGCTGTCCTGTTATCACGGAGTGTATTCCAGGGGAGCTCTCCAGAATGTATTCTGCGGTGCTACCATGCCATCAGCCACCACAGGGACTTGGGCAGAAGTGCTACAATAGGCTCGATCGGTAGCTTCAGTCGATCAACTGGCGAAGCAATAAGAACGAAGACGTCTGCTCGTTGTTGTTGCACCTGCCGGGAGTCAGACAGTCAATCAGCAGGATTAGGTTAGATACCAGTCATGCCACACAGAGATAAGAATGAACTCGCGAAACGATGTGACTAACAGTACAGGAAGTAATCCCATGCGCAGAGAAGGGAAGGTGAACTACGGCGCGCTGTGGAAGTGGGCACGCCTCAGGCCGCGCCGTATGGTCTTCCTCCTGAGGATGTCCTGGCGCCACTGGCTCGCGCTGCGCCGTCATAGACGCCAACTGCGTAGCATCGATGGTTCGCTGCCTTCGGTCCTTGCCGTTAGCCCGACGATGCGGTGCAACTACAACTGCACAGGCTGTTACTCGCGTGGCCGGTCCGAGGACGACGAGCTTTCGAGAGTCGAACTCACCGCACTGTTAACGGAGGCGGAAACGCTGGGTGTTCACTCGATTGTCCTTACCGGCGGAGAGCCCCTGCTCAGGGACGACATGCTCGACCTGATAGCCGAGCACCCGGAACTGCTCCGGCGGCAACGCTATGCCTGCTCTCTGTTTGAGCACCGCGACGAACTTGATGGCCTGGCAAAGCAATTCGACACGCACGGCGGTCGGAAGCCATGACTATACCTAAGGCGATTCAAGTGAGTTCAATATGCACGCCCCTGGAGAATATTGTTCCAATGTTAACCAGGGTCACCATGATAGTTGGTGGTGGGATTCACGGAGAGCCGCGCTATGGCCAACCTTCTGAGATTCCGAAGCGGTAGCATTCTGGCTGATTGAATATAACTTCAACCGCCCACACCAATGCCGTGGCTATCTTGCCCTCATAGAATATGTTGAAAAGGGACTTGTTAGACTATGTTCCTCAGTGTTAGCCACGTGGTCAACCAGCACAGTAACACTGGAATTGGCTGGTGTAAAGGCACTGGTTATAGATTACCAGGAAACTGTGGCAGTGCCTTCTTTCATGTGCTTACAATCAAGTTTGCTACGCAGGCTGTTTCCCGAGCAGACCGGAAGAATTCAAATGAAAAGCTAAATCTTGACAACCTTTCACCGGCTATCATGTTATAATGTTATATGTATGCTTCTGGTGGTTACTGGAATGAAGGCAGTAATCAAGGAGGCAAAAATGAATAAGCTACTCAAAGTCTCAACTGCAATACTGCTGGTCCTGGGGTTAGTGCTAATTAGTGGCTGTGCTTCGCCATCAGAAGCACCTAGTGTGCCTGGTGACGGAGGGCAAGACGAAAGCGAGATTCCCGAGGAGTCAACGGGAGCCCGCAAAATCGTAAGAGAAGGCTCTGTGACTTTGGAGGTGGTAGATATAGCCGAGACTATGGACAAAGTTGCTGAGATGGCCAATGAGTTCAACGGCTATGTAGTTTCCTCATATAAACATGAATATGAGCGGGGGGTTACAGGTCACATCACCATCCGGGTTCCTTCTGAGAAATTTGACGAGGCTTTTGCCAGACTTCGCCAGTTGGCCATAGCCGTGCCCTACGAAACAACCACGGCAAAGGATGTAACTGAGGAATATGCTGACCTGGGCGCTCAGCTGAGCAACCTTCTAGCGACCGAAGCCCAGTATCTTGCCTTGTTGGAGAGAGCAGAGAACGTAGAGGAAGTATTGACGGTGCAGAGAGAGATTTCTAAGGTGAGAGGGCAGATTGAGCAAATTGAAGGACGCATACAATATCTGGAGCGGACCTCAGAGACGGCACTTATCGAAGTGAACTTGCGGGAAACCAAGGGACTTACTGAACCCTGGAGTGCTTCCGCTGCTTTACAATCGGCGGTGCGTGGGCTGACAGCATTTGGCAGAGGCCTAGCCACTGTGCTCATCTGGCTAGGTGTTTTCTGCTGGGCCTGGGTGCCACCTTTGGTAATCTGGCTCAGAAGACGCCGAAGGGCGAAGAGCTGATTCTCAATGCATTCCTGATAGGGCTTAGCGATTGCCTGCCCACCCCGCCGGGTTTGAGGAAGTTAAGCGCACAATCTGGCTCATAGCATTGTCTATGCTACAGCAAAGAGGGAGACTTGCCCCCGTGGTAATGTCAGACCCCCATTTCAAATGGTTAGAGGATGTGATTCACTAAAAGGCATGAACTGAGTGGTCAGACGTCAGTGAACGATAAGATGGATTATGCATCAAGGACAGATGATCTGGAATAACAGGAAATCGATGGTCCCGGAGGAAAGGAAAGATGTCAAATGTTGAACACACCATCCTTGGGTCGTGGCCTATGTTGAAAGAAGACCTTGTCAGTTTCTTAAGCGATACCGATGCATGGGTAATAGCTGAATTGAAGAAAGCATATGCCGCCGAGGATTGGAATAGAATCAGCAACATAATCGACGTGATGGATTCGGTCCACAATCTGTCGCATTCACATTAACCGAACTGGGCAGCAGAGGGTGATTGCAGTGGGCCTTGCGTCCGGTTGACCATTTGATGTCTTGCCGGTTAAGCAGTCGTGAGGTAAGCATTGAATTTGGGAGGGACGGCTACTCGACCCGTTTTACTTTGAGGAGGTTGGTGGAGCCGGCTGCTTCAACGGGAATGCCGCCGGTAATCACTATCAGGTCGCCGGGCCTGGCCAGCCCCAGTTCCCTGGAGAGCCTGGCCCCGGTGGCGAAGAGCTCTTCCGCCGATGCGGGTGAAGCTGTCTGGAAGGGGTAAACACCCCAGTGCAGCATCAATCTCTCCAGCACAACAGCATCGGGAGTTATGGCCAGAATGGGTACGCGGGGGCGGTATTTCGAGAGCCGTCCTGCCGTGCTGCCGGACTGTGTAAAGGCCACAAGGGCCACTGCGCCGAGACTTTGTGCCGTATGACAGGCGCTATAACTTATCAGCTCATCCGTCTCCTGCTCCAACCACCGGCCTCTTTCCGATAGTATGTGCTGGTAGGGCAGTTCGTCTTCCACCTCCCGGGCAATCCTGGCCATCATTTTGACTGCCTGCACGGGGTACTTCCCGATGGAAGTCTCTGCCGAGAGCATGATGGCGTCGGTGCCATCGAATATGGCATTGGCCACGTCGGTGACCTCGGCCCGCGTCGGCCGGGGAGCGTTGACCATCGATTCCAGCATCTGTGTAGCCGTGATTACCGGCTTGCCCGCCCGGTTGCATTTCCTGATAATCTCCTTCTGCACCAGCGGCACCCTCTCCAGAGGGATGTCTACGCCGAGGTCTCCCCGGGCGACCATTATGCCGTCGCTGGTGGCGAGTATGCCGCCGAACTTCTTGACTGCCACGCCCCTTTCAATCTTGGCGATAATCGGGATGTCGGTATCGTTCTCATATAATATGGCCTTGACACCGTTTACGTCCTCGGCAGTCCTGACGAAAGAGATGGCCAGGTAATCGGGCTGCTGCTCGATAGCAAAGGAAAGGCATTCCCGCAAGGCATCGGTGATGAAGGGGCCGGAGGTGTCCATGCCGGGGACGACCAGTCCCCGGCCCTCGGTGAGTATCCCCCCCACTATGACCTTACACCTGACCTCTGTGCCTTGCCCGCCTGACAGGCCCTGGCGGGCAGGCCTCTCAACTACCTTGAGCTGCATGGCGCCGTCATCTATCAACGCGGTGTCCCCTACCTTCACGTCCTGGGGAAGGGTGGGAAGATTGACCGGTATTATCGTATCATCGCCCTCTATTTGCCTTGTGGTGAGGATAACGTGGGCGCCTTTTTTCAGCCTGACCTGACCGTCTTTCAGCTTCCCCGTACGGTATTTGGGCCCGGGCAAGTCCATGAGTATGGCAACAGGGATTGCCAGACGCTCAGACAGCTTCCTGACGGTCTGGATATGGCGAGCGTGTTCCCTGAGGGTACCGTGGGACAGGTTGAGCCGGGCGACGTTCATACCGGCCCTCATCAGCTTCGTAATCACGGCGGCCGAACTGGTGGCCGGACCGATAGTGCAGACTATCTTGGTCCGTATTTCAAAAAGTTTCGAGCGTTTCATGGTTTCGTTCAAATCACTCACAAAGGAGCTCTCTCATCTCGACAAGCTCAACGTTCAGCTCCTTTTCCTTTTCCCAGGTATGTTGAAGTGGAGTATAGGCTGTCCTCCAGTTAATCTCGCCCACCATGTATCCACTCTTGCCCGTCGCCAGCGCCCGTACAGCCGCCACGCCGAGCTTGCCGGCGAGGACCCGGTCACGTGCCGTGGGCGAACCTCCGCGCTGGATATGGCCCAGAACGCAGACCCGGGAGTCTATGCCCAGCCTATCCCTCACTTCCCGGGCTATACGAAAGCTGTCGCCGGGCTGCCCGCTCTCTGCCACGACCACGATGGCGCTCCTCTTTTTCCATTTGAAACCCCGCTCCAGGTGCAAGCAAAGCTCATCGATGCTGAGGGGAACCTCGGGGATAAGCAGTTCCTCGGCGCCGCCGGCGATGCCGCTCTCCAGTGCAATGAACCCGGTGTGACGCCCCATCACCTCCACGAAAAACAGGCGTTCGTGGGACAGGGCGGTATCCCGAATGCGGTCGATGGCCTCCAGTGCGCAGTTCACGGCCGAGTCGAAGCCTATGGTGTAATCGGTGCCGTAGACGTCATTATCTATCGTTCCCGGCACACCGATGACCTTGACGTCGCATTCCTGCGACAGCACCGTGCCGCCGCGGAAAGTGCCGTCACCCCCGATGAGGACGAGGCCCTCGATACCCCTCTTCTCGAGGTTCTCTATGTCGAGGGCCCTGCCCTCGCCGGTCATAAACTCCTGTGAGCGTGCGGTGCCCAGCACCGTACCGCCCTGGTGGATAATGTTGGCCACGGCCCTCCTGTCCAGAGGCTCCATTTCACCGCGGATGAGCCCGGCGTAGCCGCGCCTGATGCCAAAAATCTCGAGTTCTTCAGCCAGGGCGGCACGCACTGCCGCCCGTACACAGGCGTTCATGCCCGGGGCATCGCCGCCGCTGGTCAATATGCCGATTCTTTTCATTGGTCCCTCCTCAGGCTGTGTTGCTCATTCGAAGCTTCGTTATAGCTGCATTCTTCAGTCATAAAAGCCCGGGTTTCAGGTGCTTTGCTTTCTCATCTCCTGGAGGGCAAAGACGGCGGCGCCGAGCACGCCGGAGTTCCGACCCAGTTCGGCGGCGGCAAAACGCACCGCCCGGAAAGTCTCCCTGTATGTTGTCTCCCGGGCCACCTTGAAGGCCGGGTCGAACAGCATATCACCTATATTCGATAAACCACCGCCGATAACTATCAACTCGGGGTTAAATATGTTAATTAAACTGGCCAGGCCGACACCCACGTAGTAGCCGGTGCGGGCAATAAGCT
>JAWOCP010000089.1:0-16222 GCA_046483735.1 Dehalococcoidia bacterium | reverse complement strand
CTTCCTCAAGAGTTCATATTTCATAGAAATAGAAGGCGACAGGGTTGATTTAACGCCGGGAGGTGTTTCTGTAGTAAGAAGCAACAACCGAACTTGGGCAAGTTCATCTTCAGGGCGAAGCTTCAGTCAAACCCAAGAGGAATAAATTATCCACCGACTTGCTACAAGGCATTTTGAGAAGGTATTAAGGGAATGACAGTTTCTGGGGATCGACACAGATTGCAAATATTATCCTTGCCATAATCGGTTAGAAGATTGCACCTCGGGGTGAAACCATGAAGCCGGACATTTCAGGTTAGGAGTATTAGGAGGGTCTGGCAGCTCAGGGTATGATCTAGAGGAGAATGGCCCTTGCCATGAGGAATCAAAGAGGTTTAAGCTTAGATTTCAATCACCGGGTATAGAAATGGATGAGCAGAAGGATGACATAGAGAAAACACCTCGAGAAAAGGCAAGTCAAGCGGCAGCGCACCAAGAAACGACTATCCGTGAGAAGATAATTCAGGAGGAATCAGTTAAGGAAAAAACCGATCGCCAAGGAAATAAATGGAGAAAGGTATATTTTGGTGGAGGGGCGCACTTCAGAAACTGGCTGGCTCAATACCAGGAGCTAGGCTTTGAAATAGAGACGGAGGAGGTAGACTCCATAGGGTTCAGATGCTTTGAGGAAAGTGGTGAGAAAATGCATAGGATTTGGATAAAAGAAGGATCCAGGTAACAAAAGTGAACAGTCAGATGTGGAACGGGAAATTGCTAAGACTTTGCCGCGAGATAACGTAGGTTTAGCAATTGTTCGTCTGCAGCGGTCGTGTTCTAGCCGAGGCAGGCTCTTTTGTCAAGGCCCACCCTGTTTTAGGCAGTGCGAGAGACAGGATAATTACGAACAGGTTACCTTAACTACTACTTGAACTACACGGAGCCAGAAAAAATCCGATTAGAGGGAACGAAATGAAGGAGGAGGTATGAAAGTCTGCATTATCGGCGCGGGAGATGCCGGGGCAATAGCAGCATTACAAGTCCGCCGGCTGAACAGTGAGGCGCAAGTTGACGTCTTTAGTAAAAGACCGGAACTGGGATGTAACCCTTGTGAAATTCCACTGGTTCTGAGCGGGACTGTTAGCAAATGGGAGGACCTATATCGTGGCTATCGCGTGATATCGTTTTACGAAAAAAGAAATATTGAACTCCACCTAAACACCGAAGTCACTGATATCCTCACGGGTGAAAAGAAACTCGTTGCTAATGGCAAGAGATATGACTACGACAAAGCAATCCTAGCCCTGGGCGCTACCCCGAGCGTTCCCAGCTTTTCTAACCTGGACAAAAGAAGCGAGTTTGCCTTGAGCACAGATATAGCAGATGGCAGAGCCTTAGGTGATGCCATTCCAAAGTATGGTAGCGCTGCCATCATCGGCGGAGGATTTGTTGCACTTGAGGTGGCCGAGGCTTTGAAAGCAAGGGGTTACAGCAAGGTTTACCTCCTGGTCAGACAAGATATTGCGCGTGCCCATCTCGACGAAGATATGACCGAGAAATTAAAGCAGGTGCTCGTAGAAAGAGGCGTGAACCTGATTTTGCCCGCCAACATTGAGAGAATAGGCGAAAAGAACGGGAAAAAGTGCGTGACCCTTCCTGACCGAGAGCTAGTAATAGACTTTGTCTTCTTTGCCACCGGGGTAGAACCCAACGTAGAGCTAGCTCAGAAGGCGGGACTCGAGATAGGAAAAACAGGAGGTATAGTTGTAAACCAGTACCTTCAAACAAGCGAGCCCGATGTTTATGCGGTTGGGGATTGTATGGAGAATTGGGACATGATCACAGGTTCCAAGCGACGTCATCAATTAGCTACCAATGCGATTCGCACTGGCTATATAGCAGGAAGAAACGCAGTTCTGGGCGACAAAATTTCCTACGAAGGCACGGTCATGCCACTAGTCACCAAGATATTTGGCCACCAGGTGGGTGTGGTGGGCTTCACCGAGAGGGAGGCTCAGGAGAAAGGGATAGAAACAACATCTGCCGTGGTTAATACCCCCTACCTGAGAGAGCCAAGGCGTGGCAAGCCCGCCTGGTATAAGCTCACTGCTGAGCGCAAAACGCAGACGTTGATAGGCGCCCAGGTGATATCCGAGGAGATTGTATCGGGAACAATTGACAAGCTTGCCGTTGCCATAGCCAACAAAATGCCACCTGCCAGACTGGTTCAGATTGATAGCTGTTATTCACCTCACGTTCAAGAGGATCAGGTGGCAGTTCCTCTACAGCGGCTGATAGAAAGGCTTGGCTGATGACGGAGAGAACATAATGCAAATCTACGACGCCTTGCCCAAGCTGAATTGTGGTCTGAGCTGAATTCCACTTGTTGACCGGCAGTTGACGGACAACCGAACCAGGTAGATGTGAAGAACTGGAAACGCACACCTTGGATGACGGTTCTAACAATCCTGTGCATCCTCTGTTTCCCGATAAACCCGCTTGTTCTGACAGGAGCATTGGAGCCTGATTTCTACCTTGCTTCATTCATCGCGGGTTGGGTGGTCTGGGCGATTGGCATGGTGCTGGTCATGGCGCCAATAATCATGTTCCCACTCCGAGGTGGTGTACCCACAGGAAAATCCTTCGTGCATACCACCCGACTGGTGGACAGCGGCATCTATGCTGTTGTCCGGCATCCTCAATATTTGGGGGGAATTCTTTCGATATTCGTCGCTACGCCGCTGTTGTATCCCCACTGGCTGTTTGCTGTTCTGGGCGTTCCTGCTGTTGTCATTCTATATTCGAGTGCCAAGGAAGAGGAAAGGAGCCTCGTAGAACAGTTCGGAAACGACTATCGTTCCTACATGAAAAGAGTGCCGCGAATGAACATTATCCTGGGAATCACCAGGCTGTGGAGGCAACCAAAGTAGAATTAGAAACTCACAGGTGTGGAAAATGAGGTGCTATCATGCAACAATACTGTAAGTCACCGATGACCAGAGCCGAGCAATTCCAGGTCCGTAGGGAAAGAATACGGAAATACCTTCTTAAGTATACGAGAAAGGCGTACCGGATGCTTCCCCGAATGGAAAGGCCTCGGATTCTCGATATAGGCTGTGGTTCTGGCATACCGACTCTGGAACTGGCGAGGTTGAGTCAGGGAGAGGTCATGGGAATAGACATCGAGCAACCTGCCCTGGATAGATTCGCCAGACAAATACGGGAGGCGGGACTCAGCGACCGGGTCCAGGCGGTGAATTGCTCCATATTCGATATGAACTTCCCGGACGAGAATTTTGATATCATCTGGGCCGAAGGCTCAATATACGCAATTGGTTTCGAAAGGGGCCTCCGGCAATGGAGGCGATTCATCAAATCAGGCGGCTTCATGGTGGTTCATGACGAGCGAGGAGATGTTGAGGAGAAACTCGAACAGATATCCAAGTGTGACTATGCGTTGATTGGCCACTTCATACTAAGCAAAGAAACATGGTGGACCGAATACTTTGCTCCTCTGGAAAGGTTGATTGGTGAATATCAAATAAAGTATGCCGATGACCCGAAGGTTCTTGAAGAACTTCACCGTGCCCAGGAGGAGTTAGATACGTTTAACCAGAATCCCGAGCGTAATAGCTCAGTGTACTTCGTTATGAAAAAGCAAGGCTGACCCCGGAAGAAGATACTAGCACGCAATTCGGTGTTAATATCGGGATGAGAGGTGCCCGGACTTGAGCAATCATGCTTTCAAACAATATGACTTCGAACACCCCTCTACGCTCTTCATCATGGAAGACAAGCTCAAAACTCTTCTTGGTAGCCTCTCCTGTACAATTTGTACGATACAAGTCAGTTTCCGTCACAAACAGTCACTGCGTATTTCAATTTGTGTAGCGAGCCCTCTCCAGTCGAATTAACGCTTCGTGCACCCGAGGGTCGCATTTAAGCTCTCTCCCCTTTAGAGTCAAGACAGTACGGACTGTATCAGACTATGCTATATTGATAACTAACCCGCGCCTCAGCCACACTGGGTTGCACAGAATCCTGTTAGGAACCAGATGCGAGACGCGCAAGGAAAAAGCTTATGAAAGTCATTGGATTAATAGGCGGCATGAGCTGGAATTCGACATTGGAGTACTATCGAATCATCAATGAGTCTTGTGCTCGAAGACTGGGCGGTCTCCACTCAGCCCGCCTGGTTCTTTATAGCTTGGATTTTGATGAGATTCATAGGGCTCAGCATCAGGGTCTCTGGGATGACACAGCCGGTATTCTTGTCGATGCAGGCAACGCTGTTAAGCAGGCCGGTGCCGACTTCCTTGTAATCTGCACAAACACTATGCACAAAGTTGCTGATTGCGTAGAGGAGCAGGTTGGCCTGCCTCTGCTTCACATTGTTGATGTAACTGGCGACGCCATCAGGGGACGAGGGCTGCACCGAATAGGGCTGCTGGGGACGCGATTTGTGATGAACGAACCTTTCTATCAGGAAAGGCTTCGAGACCGCTTCGCTATCGAGTCGCTTGTGCCTGAAGAGGATGATATTGATACTATCCATCAAATTATTTTTGATGAGCTCTGTGATGGCGAAATCAAGACCTCCTCCCGTCGTGTTTGCGCCGACATTGTCAGCAAACTGGTCAATAAAGGTGCCGAGGGTATTGTGCTCGGATGCACTGAACTCTCCTCGCTCATCCAACCCGGTGACATACATGCTCCGGTATTTGACACTGTTCGGCTCCATGCAGAAGCAGCAGTCAACCTGGCACTTGCTGAAGCTTAGGGCCTCTGCTCCCATTGGCATGTTCTTGCACATGTCCCCAGCCGTTGAACATCAGGGTGGCTTGTGAGATTCCATGCTATGAAAGCTGGCAGAAACACCTGAAGACTACGCCCATCTATGCCCACTTCAGAGGCTTCTATACTCAGCAGCACGGGGGCTCCAGACTATTGACATTCTCTGAGATGTTTGCTAAATTATAACCGTTTATGCGAATATAATTATTAAGCTAGGCTAAACCAATGAGACGACCTATACCTGTCAAAGCATGGCCGGAAAGAAGTGGTCCGAGGAGGTTTAGCCCTGGTTTTGGCTAAGAGCGCATATACCGAAGTAACGCGACAGAGCCTTCGACTACATCGGCATGTGCCTGAATAATTTGAGAAGGGAGACAGAATGATTATTGATGTCTTGTTCGGTGGATTGGATGCCCTCAGGGATTACATTGGCTACCATGTGCTTACCTGTCTCATTCCGGCCTTTCTCCTGGCCGGTGGCATAGTAACCTTTATCCGGCGGGAAACAATCATTGGCTACCTCGGTGCTGCTGCCCGAAAGCTGACCTCTTTCAGCATTGCTGCTGGCGGCAGTTTTTTCGTCGCCGCCTGCTCCTGCACCGTCATTCCCGTATCCAGCGGGATCTACCGTGGCGGTGCCGGTGTCGGTGCTGCCTTTATCCTGCTCTGGGTTGCCCCGGCCGCCAATATCCTGGCTCTGGTTTACACCGGGCAAATCCTCGGTGCTGAGATGGTTGTGGCCCGGCTGGTAAGCGCTCTGGTCGTGTGCTTCGTCGTTGGCTCTGTTATGGCCTACGCCTTCCGCAAGGAAGAAAGTACCCGCGTTTCCACAATTCAGATGGGCAGCGGCCCCCTTGTGAACCGAAAGGACCTCGTCTTGCTCGTGCTGCTTGTAGCCTGGCTTCTGGCACCGAACTACATAGTGACGCAGGGACCATACTGGCAGAAAGTGGTGGTCTGGGCAGTAGGGCTGGCAGTGGTGGGAACCTATGTATGGAGAGCTATCGAGAAAGACAGGATTAAAGCCTGGCTGGGAGAGACGTGGTGGTTTGTGCGTATCATCTTTCCCCTGTTGCTGGCCGGGGTCTTCATAGTGGGAATTATTGGTGTCCTTCTGCCTGAGGCGTGGATTGAGACCTGGCTGGGTGGCGCCGGGCTGCGCCAGTCATTCCTGGCTACCCTGATCGGCGCTGTTACATATTTTGCCACCATGACCGAAGCTCCCTTCGTCGATACCCTGATGAGCCTGGGGATGGGTAAGGGGCCGGCACTGGCCCTGCTCCTGACCGGGCCGGGCATTAGCCTGCCCAACTGGCTGGCAATTGCCAAGGTTTTTGGAGCGAAGAAAGCTTTGGTTTACGTTCCAACTATCATCGTACTGGGGACGTTGGTAGGCTGGGTGGCCGGGTTTATTTTGGGCTGACAAAAGGAATGCCCGGAGGTAGGTGAAATGAACGGGTGAAGATAGACACCGGCGAGAAGAGGATAAGGACTATCGACGACGTTACTTAACATAAGGAGGTGACATGGAAATCTTAGTACTGGGAGTAGAACCACCCTGCATCCGCTGCCATACGACTCTCAAGCGTGCCAAAGAAGTAGCTCAACAATTCCCCGACAAAATAGAGGTTAGAAAGGCTGAGCTGCATTCTGAAGAGGCGAGAAAATACGGGCAGGTTATGGATGGTCATGAGGTTGAAGAAGCGGGCAAGGTAAAGCCGGATATGGAGAAACTGCTCGGATTGCTCGCGGAATTGGATGAATTGAAAGCCGATGAAGAAAAAAATGAGAGCCTGATTGACGCCAAGCTCAAAGAGCTGCAACAAGTAATTCAGGTCGTTGAAAATAAAGCCAGGGAACTGGGCTATTTGATGACACCTGTTTTGGTCGTTAATGAGAAGGTCAAGTGCATGGGTTACGTGCCGTCAATAGACGAAATCCGGGGGTGGGTTGAAATCGAACTGAGACGCTGAACCGATACTATATGCAGGAGGTAAGCATGATAAAGATAAAAGTCTTTGGCTCCTCCCCTCCCTGTGCCAAGTGCAAAGAAGTGGAGAAGAGGGCCAGCAAAGTAGCCAGCAAATATCCGGGCCAGGTACTGGTGTCCAAATTGGACGCCATATCAGAGGAGGGGCAGAAACACAATGTATTCTTCACTCCTACAGTGGTGATAGAAGACAAGGTTGTTTCGGCAGGGGAGGTCATCTCTGAGAGCGAGCTGGAAAAAGCAGTCCAGAGAGAAATGGGGGCATAGCCATGACGGTCAAAATGGAGGTGTTCAGCGGAGAACCACCCTGTTCGGGGTGTGTTGCCATTCTGGCACTGGCCGATGAGTATGCCGGGAAATATAAAGACAAGCTGGAAGTAATCAAGCTTGTCGGCAAGCAAGCGACGGCTAAATTCGGGGAATATAAGCTGGGCTGCACACCGGCCGTTGTCATCAACGAGACAATAAGAATTGAAGGGATATGCCCCAGCCGCACGACATTGGACAATGCGCTGAGAGAGAGCGGACTGTCAGCAAAGTGAAAGTAGAAGCTTTTATGTCAACCCCGGCCACCCCCGGTGATGCCGCTCTGTCCCGGTTGCTCAAGGAAATCGAAGAGGAACTTGGCGGCAAGGTGGAGATAGTTGCCTATAGAGAGCACAATGAGCTATTTGAAGGGTATAACCTGACCACAACTCCGGCGGTGGTTGTCGAAGAACTGGTTAGGATAGTTGGTGTCTGCCCCAGTAAAGAAACGCTCATTTCCGCCCTGCAGGACGCCGGCCTGGAATAGACTCAAGGACTCTGTTATTGAATTGAGGCTGCACGAGATGGTCCGATGCGCTGGGCTTCCCTCAGCCGCTTCCGGTCAAGCTCTGCTACCTCGTTTCCATCGAGTCCCTTGCTGACGCTGTCTACCAGGTCTGACAGGTGTTGCCCCATTCCCTCCTTATCCAGGGAGTATGTAGACCACAGGCCGTTTCTCTCCAGCTTCAAAAAGCCCGCGTCGTACAGCATGCGCAGGTTGCGGGAAGCTCTGGGCTGAGATATGCGCAGTGCCTGCATCACCTCACAGACGCAACATTCTCTCTCCGTAAGCAAGTTTAGAATCCTGAGTCTGGTCTCGTCGGATAAACTCTTGTAGGCTCTAATCAAGTTACGCATGTTTCCGGCTGTGCCTTCAGGGCTTAAGATATCATGACTCACGCAGTTTGTCAAAAGTCATATTGCCAAAAACCACGCGAATATTTCCTCTCGCTCCACACAGTGGTTGACAGGGCGGTAGGAGACATGTTAAAACAATAACCTGACATTCAAATATCTAAATGAGTAGATATAATAAGCGGAAAGGGGGGACGAGATTTGTAAGCAGCGGTCTAACTCTCTGGCTCAAATATCCCAAAGACGAGCGTAATTGTTAAAGGAGGACATTATGGAACCGCCTCAAACTGATTTAGCTATTCTCAACAAGCTCAATTTCGAAAGGCCACCTGTGGGTGTCAAGTTTTTGTTTTTCAAACCAGATGGCATGAAGCAACTCGATAAGAAGATGCCCATCTGCAAAATGATTAGTGAGGCCCAGGCCAGCGACAACGCATTTTACATTACCAAGGAGAACGAGAATTGTTTTGGTGCGGTGGCACTGGGCATGGTGGAGACGCCGCCTTTTGCTGAAGCAGGGCAAATCGGGGTTGAACTCAGTATCTTTAAGGAAGCCCGCGCCAACAGCAGAATTTACACTTATCTTCCTAAAATACACAGGGGAATCGTCAACTATGCTGCTTTTGCCAGGCTGGACAAACTGACATTTGACCCGGACCTGCTGATTCTGCTGGCTACAGTCGAGCAGGCAGAAGTTGTATTTCGAGCCTTGGAACACTTAACTGGAGGACCACGCGAATCCAAGACAACCGGCGTATTCGGCTGTGCCTGGCTCTTTGCCTACCCATATCAAACGGGCAAGGTGAATTTCACCGTCACAGGACTGCACTTTGGCTCCAACGCAAAGGAGGCGTTCCCGAAAAAAGGACTAATGCTAATTTGTGTTCCGTTCGATTGGATACCCATCCTGGTACTTGGTCTAAAACAAATGAACTGGGAACTACAGGGATATAAGATGGGTGCTGAGAAGTTCATACCATGGGAAAATGAAATGCTGGAGCGACTGGCCCAAAGGTCGCAGAACCCCTGAACCGGAAGTGGGATGGCAGCTGAGAGCAAATTCCCGCGGGCATTGTAGCACCGGTGTCACTGGCGAAGCAGTAGAGAGGAGACGACTGAAAATGGGAGAGGAACAGGCCCGGTCGGCCGCGACGGAAAAACGCGAAGAACGGTTCAAGCGTTGGCTTTCCCCCGATGTCAAATTCGTCAGCCCCCAGGCCGAGAACGCGTACAAGGAACGGGTAACCAGACTAATCGAGGCCATTCAACTCGAAGAACCTGATAGAGTGCCTTGCATACTGCCCGTCATGTGTTTCCCGGCCCATTATGCCGGGACGACGCTACACACGGTTATGCATGATTACGATGAACTCCGCCGTGCCTGGCTCAAGTTTCTCCGTGAATTTGATATGGATACTTACAGCCCGCCGGGCATGGTGCCTCCCGCCAAGGCGTTAGAAGCGGTTGACTACAAACTGTATAAGTGGCCGGGCCATGGTTTGCCCGCAACGACCTCATCGTATCAGTGCGTCGAAGGTGAATACATGAAGGCCGACGAATACGATGCCCTCATCAAGGACCCTTCCCACTTCTGGGTGAGGGTCTATATGCCCCGTATCTTTGGAGCCCTCGAGCCCTTTCGAAAACTTCCTTTCTTCACGAGCTGGCAAGAACTACCCATGATCTCTTTCGTGCCGTTCGGTGCTCCCGATGTTCAGGCTGCCTTTCAGGCATTGCTGGACGCCGGAAGGGAAAGCATGAAATGGCTGGCAGCGGTCGCCGACTGTAGACGTGAGGCGCTGGAGTCGGGATTGCCAGCACCGTCGGGCGGTCTGGCCAAGGCCCCTTTCGATACTATCGGAGATACCTTGCGAGGGACCCATGGAGTATTTATCGACATGTACCGGCAACCGGGCAAACTCATTGAAGCTATGGAGAGAATAACGCCCCTGACGATAGATTCGGCTGTAGCTGCGGCCAATGTCTCCGGTACGCCTTTGATAACAATACCGTTACACAAAGGGGCTGACGGGTTTATGTCGGAGAAGCAGTACCAGACATTCTACTGGCCTACACTTAAGAAGGTTATCATGGGCCTGATTGACGAAGGAATCGTGCCCATATTATTCGCCGAGGGCAGCTATGATAACCGGCTGGAGATTATCAAGGACTTGCCCAGGGCTTCGGTAGTCTGGTATTTCGAGCGGACAGACATGGCCAGAGCCAAGGAAGCCCTGGGCGACATCGCCTGTATCATGGGCAATGTGCCTGCTTCCTTGCTGATGATAGGCAAACCGGAGGAAGTCAAGGAGCACTGCCGCGAACTAATTAGGACCTGTGGCAGAGGCGGTGGCTACATACTGGCCGGGGGTGCCAGCATCAACGAGGGTAATCCGGACAACCTGCGCGGCATGATGGCCGCCGCTAAACAATACGGCGCATACAAATGATGCAGTCCAGTGTTGCGATAGGCCAATAGAGCATTACCAGGATGTAAGAGCACTTGACAAAGCAAATGGCATGTGGTTTAATGTTAGCTTATTCGAATATGTGAATTAAGAGATTCTACCTCAAGGACCAGAGCAGGATAACCAATCGGAGGGAGGTGGCAGTTATGTGACAATAACGAAGTAAGGAATAACCGCGCAGAAACAATTACAAAAAAGGAGGAACAGTGATGAAAAAGATTATTTCAATCCTAATCGCGCTAAGCTTAATCGTCAGCGGCGTGATGCTGGCAGGGTGTGATGGTACTGGTAATGGCGATGATGAGCTACCAGAATATACACTGCAGTTTGCTGCCCTTGGGGGACCCACTTTTTTTGCGGCTACCGTTGCTCAGTTCGCCGCGGATTTAGAGGCCGCGACTGACGGCAGGGTCACAGTGGAAATGACCTGGGGTTATGCTCCACCCCTGGGTTATGACTATCTAATGGACCAACTTTATGACGCAGTTTTCTTCAACCCGGTCCAATGCGCCCCAGACCTTTTCCCGATGGCCTCAATCTCCACCCTGCCCTTCAGTTTCCCCTCTGCTGTAAACCATACCGCGGCGCAGTGGGCGCTGTGGGAAGCGGAGTACCTGGATGCCAGGCTCTACGATGAGATGAAGGTTCTCTGGATCTCCGGCGACCAGGGTAGTGGCCTTATTATGAAATCCAAGAACGTTACCGCTCCAGCCGATCTCGTCGGTGAGACTTTGCACGTTGTGCCCGGGATGCAACAGACCATCTTCGAAACACTTGGAGCCAGCACCGACCCGTCGATAGCGGCCGGTGAGGTCAGCGGTGCTCTGGCTGCAGGCACGCTCACTGGAAATGTCAAGGGCTATACGCCACTGCCGCTATTCGGTTGGTGTGACTACGCGTACAGCGTTACCGAGCCTAAGCTGGGGAGTGTCTGCTTCGTTTTCGCTTTCAACCTGGATAGCTGGAACGCCCTGCCGGCAGCTGACCGGGCAACAATAGAGGGTTTGATTGGCGACGATAACGCTTACGGCGTCGCAAATGCCGAGTTGATGGATACTCTGACCGAGAACGGCAGGCAGTGTCTGGTTACCAAAGGCGCTCACTTCGTCGAGTGGGCGGATATCGACGGGCAAGTTGCGCCGTTGCTGGCAGGTATCTGGACTGACTGGATAGACGCCAGAGCGGCCCTGGACGGGGAGGCTGCCCTGCATCTGTTTTGTGAGGTTCTGGGTGAGCCCGCTATCGGATATAGCTGCCCTTAGACAAAAAGACATTGCGTTTGCTGAGTAAGAGTTTCTCCTCCTGATGAACTCCACCCTCCCGGCGGAGAGCCGGGAGGGTGGAAAGCAGGTATGAGATGATGAAAACAGCCAGGGCACTGGAGACGGGCCTCAGAAGGGTGGAAAAAGCACTCCTGTACCTCGCCGTGGGCATGCTGTGGGTAATGGTGTTCTGGGGAACGGCGCACACTGTCGCCAGGTACTTGTTTGCCAGCCCGATCAGGGGGACAGGAGAGGCCAGCCAGCTGCTGATGGCCGGGGTAGCTCTTCTGTGCCTGGGCTATGTTCAGTCAATCAAATCCCATATCAGTGTAAACATTCTCGTCTCACGCTATCCACCCCGCGTACAGGCAATAGCCAGTCTTATCGGCCTGTTATTGACCATCGTTGTCTTCGCCTTGATTGCCTGGCAATCAACACTCAAAGCCTTACAGGTTCTGGAACAGGGTAGAATGCTATACAACTTCCCCACTGTCCCGGTCTGGCCTTTCAGGCTTCTGGTCCCCTTCGGGGCCTCTATCCTTTGTCTCGAGTCCATTATCCAGGCCGTCCACCTTATTCCCGAGATAAGAGGGAAGGGGAAAATGATAAAGGAAGGGACACCGGGATAAATGGTTTTCTTCGCCGGGATAGACCCCTTTGTCCAGGTCGGTATAGTCACCGCTATTTTCCTGGTACTCGTGTTCCAGGCAGTACCCATCGGGGTTTCCTTTGCCATAGCCGGCTTCGTGGGCCTGGTCGGAGTGAGGGGCTTTGACGTAGCCCTGCGCCAGTTAGGCGAAATACCGTACGTCTGGGCATCTTCCCAAATGCTTATACCGATGCCTTTATTCATCCTGATGGGGTTTCTTGTTTTCTATGCCGGAGTCAGCCGTGACCTTTTTGCTGCTGCCTTCAAGTGGCTGGGAAAGCTGCCCGGCGGACTGGCCGTAGCGACCACGGTGGCCAATGCCGCTTTCGGTGCCTGCTGTGGCTCCGCCCAGGCGGCAGCGGCAACCATGAGCCCCATAGCCTTCCCGGAAATGGACCAGCGCGGCTATAGCCGCCGACTGGCCACAGGCAGCCTTTCTGCCGGAGCGACTCTCTCCTTTCTTATCCCACCCAGCATTCCCTTCATTCTATATGCGGTGCTGGCCGAGACCTCCGTCAGCAAGTTGTTTATAGCCGGCATCATCCCCGGCCTACTGTTATGTGGCTTGTTTGTGGCAATAATATTCGTCACGTGCAGGCGAAATCCAGACCTCGGCCCGGCCGGTCCGTCTTTTACGTGGAAGGAGAGGCTTGTATCGTTGAGGGGTGTCTTACCCATCGTGGTCCTTTTCATCCTGGTTATAGGCAGCCTATACCTCGGGCTTGCCACGCCCAGCGAAGCCGGAGCAATAGGTGCCTTCGGAGCTTTTGTCATCGGCATAGCTATGCGCAAGCTAAAACTCCCGGGCATGATTAGTGCCGGTAAAGATACGGCCCGAATTGTCTGCTTCGTCATGACAATCATCATCGGTTCCTGGGTATTCAACACTTACCTCATGGTGTCCGGATTTACAACGGTATTCGAGGAGTGGATGCTCGGCCTCACTGTATCTCCCTATGTGATTCTGACTTTTCTAATCGTCATCTATATCCTCATTGGAATGTTCCTGGATATTGCAGCCATTCTCGTGCTTACTATCCCGACCATCGCGCCCATCATGGCCGCTCTTGGTTTTGACCTGACATGGCTGGGCGTAGTGCTAATTGTTTTGCAGTGCATTGGTTTTATCAGTCCTCCGATAGGACTCAACGCGTTCATTGTTCAGGGAGCGACCAATGTCCCCGTGGGCGAAGTCTTCCGGGGCAGCCTGCCATTTATTGTCGCGGCGCTGGTCGGGCTGGCGCTGATGGTGGCCTTTCCACAAATCGTCCTCTTCCTGCCCGGCATGATGTAGCGGGCAGTTCGCAGACCCTGCTTCCTGTTCTCTCGTAGATAGCCACAGGCAAAGCCGACGGCACTTCTCAGGTCAAGCGAATGTCGACTTGAGTCTCGGTATCCCTGCCATCTCAGCAGTCAGCTTTCAGCAGTCAGCTCTCAGTTCTCAGCAATCTGTCGACCGGCTGGGGGCAGGTCTTGAGGCATTTGGCACAAAGCGTTCTTATTCATTCCACGAGCGCTCTGCAATTTCCAATTCATTCCAGCATTTGATAGAGCTTTCTGCAAAGTTTATACTATCGCTGAGGTTACGAATGGCTACCACGGTACTGATTGTCGAGGATGACCAGAATTTACTGGACACTATCAAGTACAACCTTGCCAAAGAAGGCTATCGGGTCACTACCGCACTCGATGGCGCCCATGCCCTGGAGGCTGCCCGAAGAGACAAGCCCGAGTTGATTATCCTGGACATTATGCTTCCCAAGTTGAGTGGCTTTGAGGTGTGCCGCATTTTGCGAAAGGAAATGACTGTTCCCATCCTGATGCTCACCGCCAAGACGGAAGAGGTCGACAAGGTAGTGGGGCTTGAAATCGGTGCCGATGACTATATGACCAAGCCCTTCAGCATGAGAGAATTGCTGGCCCGTGTGCGAGCCATGCTTCGTCGGGCTGATATGTCCAAACTGGAACCAGCAGGTGAGCAGGAATCCCTGAACATCGGCGACCTGAGCATAGAAATCGGCCGTCATCGGGTCTTATGTCGAGGTTCGCAACTAACACTCACCGCCAAAGAATATGACTTGCTGGTCTTCCTCGCCAGAAACAAGGGGTTTGTGTTCAGTCGAGAACAGCTCCTGGACAAGGTGTGGGGTTATGACTATGCCGGCGATACCCGGACCGTAGATGTCCACATCAGATGGCTGAGGCAGAAGATTGAAACCGACCCGGCCCATCCGAGGAATTTGATAACCGTACGGGGAGCAGGCTACAAACTGGAAGGCTAGAGATGTTCCGCAGTATTCAATGGCGTATCGCCTTTTCCTTCATCGCAGTCATACTGGTCGGCATGGGCATACTGGGATTCCATCTGGTCAATTCGACCGGAAGCTCCCAGCTTGATAACCTGCGTTCTCAACTGGAAAATGAGGCCCGGATCACCGCCGAAGCCAGTTTGCCCGGTCTTCTCAGTGAGGATAAACGTACTGCCCTCGATGCCCTGGCCAAGAGCCTTGGGGAACAGATTGATACCAGAATCACCATCATTGCCGTGGACGGCACCGTTCTGGGTGACTCGGAACAGGACCCGGCGACCATGGAGAACCATGCCGCCCGCCCGGAAGTAAGCGCCGCGCTGGAATATGGCTTCGGCGAGAGCACTCGCTACAGCACTACTCTGCGGCAAAGGATGATGTACGTCGCCGTGCCTATCTCACATGAGGGCCACGTTATGGGCGTAGCGCGGGTGGCACTTCCATTGACAGCGGTTGAGAGCTTCGTACATCGCGTGACAGTAAGCATCATTTTAGCTATGGGAGTCACCACGCTGGTCATCATTCTGGCAGCGTGGGGTGTCTCACGTATCACTACGCGGCCCATACGGAGGCTCACTGCTGCCGCCACGGAGATTGCCTCGGGAAAACTGGAGCAGAAAATAGCGATAGAGGCCAGAGACGAAGTAGGAGAGCTGGCCGCGGCTTTCAACGAAATGTCCGTGAAGTTAACAGAACTGGTAGAGACGATTTCAGGAGACAGGGCCAGGCTGGCAGCCATCCTTGACAACATGGCTGACGGCGTCATCATGACAGATATCGAAGGTACTATCTCGCTGGCTAACAATGCAGCTATAAAGCTATTCAACACCAGGGATGCAGCCGATAAGACGCTCATCGAGGTGGTGCGTGACCATGAGATGGACGAGGTATTGAAACTGTGCCTGAAAACAGAGAAGACACAAACCGTCCAGTACGAATCTGGCACAGCGAAGCGATATATCAGGGCCATTGCTATTCCCATAGTCCATGCCGGGTTAACGGGCACCCTGCTCCTGGTTCAAGACCTTACTGACCTGAAGAACCTGCAAACGACACGCCGCGAGCTAATCGGGAATATATCCCATGAGTTCAGAACACCGCTGGCCGGGATTAAGGCGATGGTAGAAACCCTGCGCGACGGAGCTGTCGATGACAGCGAGGTGGCAAAGGATTTCCTGGCCCGAATAGATGACGAAGTGGAAAGGCTCACCCAGATAGTAGCGGAACTAACCGAGCTTTCTCGGATTGAGACGGGCAAAGCAGAGCTAATGCTGGAGCCAGTGGACCTCAACTTGCTGATAGAGGAGGTCATCGACCAACTCGGTCCCCAGGTGGAGAGGCAGCAACTCACTGTAGACAAGAAGCTGCCCGCCAGCCTGCCAGCGGCCGAAGTTGACAAGGCAAGGATAAGGCAGGTGATTGTCAATCTGGTTCATAACGCCATCAAGTTCACCGGCCCTGGTGGAAAGATAACAATAGCAACCGAGGCGGATGATGGTTCAGTCACTGTACCCGTATCCGACACCGGGGTAGGAATCGTCAACAGCGATTTGCCCCACGTTTTCGAGCGTTTCTATAAAGGTGATAGAGCCAGGTCAGAGGGAGGAGGAACC
>JAWOCP010000046.1:0-24731 GCA_046483735.1 Dehalococcoidia bacterium | reverse complement strand
TTTTGTGAGCATCAATCCCCACAATAAGATAATTAGCGGGGATCTGCTCAAGCTTTCTGGCAGTGCTATTCTTCATTTCAATGGCTCCTCCTTTTTAGTCTTATTAGTGTGTCTCCCAACACACCGAGACTATTGTAGGCGGGAGCTGTCATTATCTCCTACTAATTCCTCATACTACAGGAAGGCGGCGGTAGCTGCCTTCCTGTGCTTTTTTGTGGGAGGGTGTTGGAGGGGGTATTTCTGTCCTGTATGGCGGAGATACCCTTTTTTTGCTTGTCTTGGGCAAATCCAGCAGAGAGGAGTCGGTATGGAACGTGAATTCTGCCACGCCAGGGCTTCGGAGCCTGATACGCTTGCGAGTGTACACCACAAGGGCATTCGAGTTTGCGAGACGTGCTATGAGGCAATAGACGCTAATCGCCACGAACCTTACTCAAAGATAGTGGGCAGACTAGCCATAGCTGAAGCTGGCTACTATGTCAATCGTAAAATAGCAACGATAAAACGTCGCCTTCGGCTCGCAGGTATCCAGGTCAGGAGACGTAGTACACAGTTATGGTCGCCGTTGCACCATGGACCAGATTATGGTTTCCGAAATAGACTGTGATGGTTCCAGGTAGTACAGGGATTAGTCGCGTCGCACCTGTACCAAAGGAGTATTCGGTATCATTGTAGGGGTAACCTGCAAATGAACATGTGACCATGATATACCCATTTGAAGTTGTACTTGTTCCTGATACGTGTACATATCCAGCATGATCGGCTGTGAACTGAACTACCATTGATTTGGTGCCATGGTCTTGGTTTATGGTTTTGTCCTCTGTTTGCAGCGACGAGTCTTGTAAGCTGCCATGGCTTTGACATTCAGAAAGTTCGGCCTGTAATGATGATACTTGGCTCTGATAGGATGATACCTGCGTCTGTAGAGACGAGACTTGGTTCTCAGCTGATTGTAGTTGGCTTTGTACTGACGATAGTTGACTCTGACATGACTGTAACTGACTCCTGCACGACGCCAACTCCTGTCCGCCAGGTGACTGGTTAACCAAATGCCACACATTAAGTCCAACGCTTACTACTAAGGCAAACGCAAGCGTCACCATTATGGCGGTTCTTCCTGTCTGGTTCTTCACGTTGCACCTCCTACGGTCGTCGTAGTCATTTTCGGATGAATCGACTATGATGAAAAGATATCGTAGGCGGCGACTCATTGTCAACCAATTGCATAAGTTCGCAGTTCGAATCTTGGTGCAACAATCCAAGTCGATGTGCGATTCTGGCGTCGGTTATGCCACAATTTGTCTTGGCCAGGAACAGAGCCGGAGACCGACCATGGGCCAGCGAGTTGGGAAACAGCTAGGACCGGGAAGCCATTGTGCCCCTGGGCTGGCCCCCAATTATCCCTCGGAAGAGATTTCAGGGGCAATACCCAAAGCTAAGACCCTCCCTCTCAGCTCATTTCTGAGGGCCTCTGACACCCTCCAGGGCTGCGAGTCGGCTGAACGGTGGCCTGCCAATTAGAATGCCCAATATGGCCCACTGAACAAAACGAGTTTTCGTGCAGGCCCAGCCTAGGAATACTTGCGGGCCGAGACGGCTGAGTTCAAGTAACAGACATCCCCTCCTCTCGGCTCAATCCCAGGTAGATATGCTGGTGGATTCTGCTCAACCGATTCCCCTGTAAGAGAGTCCTGCCTCCGGGATACTGTTATCACGGTCTCTGGATTTTCTCTAGCTGGTAGTTGGCGTGTGCGCAGAATACAACAACATAAGTCTCTGGGAAACGGTCTGGTTATTAACGAGAGCCCCACTTCGTTGAATTCCAGTACGTTACAGCGATCGTAACAGCCAAGCACAGGCGGTGAGAATCCTATGTATCCGGATTTATCTAGTTTCATCATTCATAGGACAAAACCTCAGAAGTACCGCTGACCGCATCTAGGCAATAGTAAGACATGACAGCTATTGTCACCCCTTATCGTCCAATAGTTCAGTTAATATTCCACAGAGTTCTCTAGGATGGTTTATGAACGCATATCTGTTACCTAGCAAACGTCTGGGATTCTCATCAATCAGCTTGTAGCCTTTTCCCTTTAGCTCTCCCATGGCACTGTCAACATCCGGCACTTTGTATGAGATTACAAACAGACCCTCTCCACGCTTGTCGAGGAAACGCGATACGTCACCCTCACCAGTGGGCTCCATCAACTCGAGCCACACATCTCCTACGCGGTAGCGAGCTACCCTGATTTTCTCCTTATCACTAACATACGTGCTGTCCAGTTCCAAACCCAGTACATCCTCATAGGCTTTAGAGGCCTTGTCCAGATTTCTTACCGCAATTGATATATGGTCTATCTTCTCTATCTTCATTTCTTTGCCTGCCGTATCAAACTTCCTTTTGCCATTTTTCTATGGCGTCTAAAACCTTCTCAGGTGTGAACGGTACTTCGCTAGGCAATGTTCCAATCGCATCATAGATAGCGCAAGCAATAGCGCTGTACATTGACATGCGGATGGAGAGGCTACCTTCCTTTGCGCCAAAGGGACCAAACGGGTCGTTAGAAGAGACGATAATGGGGTATACGGGCGGGGAATCGAGGGCAGTAGGGAACCAATAATCGAGATTGTTGCCATTGAGAGTTTGCCCTTGGTCCCAAAGGAGCCTCTCGAAAAGGCCGTCACAAATACCTGACCCCCATGCTGCTCCTTCAAGCTGCTGCTCAACAGCCATTGCGTTTATCGGGTACCCGCAGTCATGAGCGGCCACCATATTTATGACTCTCACCTTTCCAGTTTCCATATCTAGTGAGATTTCAGCCACGCTACATCCATAGGAATAGGTAGTCGCAAACTGTCCCCTAGGATTTGTCACCCATTCTCTGTCTTTGTCAATATCTGGCCAACGATAACCACGCCCCATGATAGTAATGTCGTTGGCCAGGGCGTTTATAACCGTGCGGCGAATTGTCACTCTTCTATCAAGGGCATTCTTGATATAGATATTACCATCTCGTGCCTCAAGTTCTTCAGGTCTGGCGTCGAGCATCTTGGCGGCAACTTCAAACAGCTGCCTCTTAGCATCTGCGGCAGCTTCCTTGGCCGCACCTCCTGAAATGAGTGTAGCTGTTTGAGAATAGGCGCCTTGGTCGGAGGGGCAAATATATGTGTCAGCGGATACTAGCTTCACCTTATCCAAGGGAAGCCCTAGTTCTTCAGCAACGATCTGACTTACCATGCTTTCATTTCCTTGGCCATTATCCACCACGCCAGATATAATAGTTGCATCTCCGTCTTCATTAAACTTGATAAACGCTGCGGAACCACCGCGAATACCCATGGGAAAACCGGACATTACTGAACCACACGCAATACCAATACCGTGGCCAGGCGGTAGCTTGCCCTTCTTTTCTTTCCATCTGGCTTTTTCTGTAGCCTTCTGGATGCATTCGGTAAGTCCGCATGAGGTTATTCTGGCACCAGTTGCGGTGATAAAGCCGGGAATCATGCCGTTTTTCAGTCTCATTTCCACCGGATCAATTCCTAATATCCCGGCTGCTTTATCCAGGTGGAACTCAACGGGGATATGGAAGGCCCGGTTCTGCTCAGGGTGCATACCACGCGGCGGTTTATTCGTGTAAACACGATAGCCATTGTATCGTAGGTTCTTTACCCGATAAGTGGTCTCCATCTCCATGTATGGTACAGATACGGCAATCGGTCCGGTGCTTGCATGTGCTCCTCCGTCTACAATGGACCTTAAATCAACAGCAGTCCACGTGCCGTCTCTTTTGAACCCCATCTTAAGGTGCGTAATCCAACCGACCCGTTGCCTGATATAGTTGTTATTCTCCTCGCGGCTGTAGACTATCTTGACCGGAAAATGCGCCTTCTTGGCAAGAAGGCAAGCAATCACGTCCGCCGGAGAAACCTCTGACCTTCCTCCAAATGCGCCCCCTATGCAAACATGGTGCAACCTCACTTCTGAAGTCGGTATTCCCAGAGCACTGCTGAGCGGTCGGGCTTTCATATGTGGCCCGGCATTAGGGCACCAAATATCAACGCCGGACGAGTCAAATTTGGCTAATACGGCATATGGTTCCCCTTGACAATAGGTGTGGTCAGGTGATTTGAAACTTCCTTCCAGAACAAGATCGGCTTCTGCAAAAGCTTTATCGACGTCGCCCTCGTCCACCTTAACTTGGACGCATATGTTACGCGGCTTATCGTTGTGGATAACCGGCGCGTCTTCTTGCATTGCTTCTTCCGGGTCAAAAACAGCTGGCAATGGTTCATATTCAACATCAATCAACTTCAGCGCCCTCTCGGCGATATCCTCGCTGATAGCAGCAACCGCAGCGACCTCCTGTCCGATGTAGCGCACCGTGTCTATGGGAAATAGCTGATAATCCCTGGTATAGGGGAATACACCCCAATCATAAGGTATGGCATCGCGTTTCCCAGTGATCACCGCCTTCACGCCAATGAGGTTTTCTGCTTTGCTGGTGTCAATGTTTAGGATGCGAGCATGGGCATGGGGGCTCCGTAGTATCTTACCGTATAGCATTCCAGGTAAGCTGAGATCTGCTGTGAATTGAGCCTCACCACGGGCCTTGGCCTCGGAATCGGTTCTCGGGACTGGCTTTCCCACTATTGAATATGACATTTCCTAACCTCTCTTCGTAGCGGCAATTATCGATTCGACAATCTTGGCATACCCGGTGCACCGGCAGAGATTCCCCGATATTGCTTCTTCGATCTCTGCCTCAGTTGGTTCAGGATTGCTATCAACAAGGGCCTTAGCGGTTAGAATCATCCCCGGGGTGCAGAATCCACACTGGATACCACCATGATGGATAAACGCTTCTTGTATGGGATGAAGTTCGTTGTCGCGACTAAGCCCTTCGATGGTTAGTATATCCTTGCCTTCAGCCTCCGCAGCCAGGACAAGGCAGGCACGTGCTGGTTTGCCATCTAGCAGGATAGTACAGGCGCCGCAACTACCGTCCTGGCAACCCTCCTTGGCCCCGGTCAGGCTTAGGCGCTCTCTCAATACTTCAAGCAGAGTCTCTTTAGCCGATATCTCCACCTGATGTTCCTCCCCGTTTACCGTTAGCCTTATAATTCGTTTATCCATGATTGCTCTATTCTCCTCTTAAAGGGGCCATGTCTACTGCCCCTGTTGCATTGTCGCCATCGTGAAGAAGATTAACTCTCCTCATCATCGACCAATACCTTCTGTATGTCTGTACATCCTTGCCTATTGCACACCGCTAATAAGATCTAGCGCTCTGCACAGGTCAGATGGCTTTTCGGCATACTTGCAAGTATGTTCCTGACTCTTGCAATTCGACGCCGAGTGGTGGCTCAAACACCCCGTACATCGTCCTATTAGAATCAATAGTGGTTTTCGTTGCTCTGCCCTACTAATAACGCTTGCTCAATGGCACGCCTTGTAAGCACCCGCACCATCTTTCTTCTGTATTTGGCATCAATGTTAAGGTTATTAACCGGATGCGCTACCTCAAAAGCTTCTTGTGCTGCTGCTTCAATCAGGCTATTGTCTATCTTTCTTCCGTTGAAGATTTTGTCTATTGCTTCTACTTCAACAGGAGCAGCCGATATGGCACCGAGAACGAGGTTCGCCTTGCGGCAGACCTTATATTCATCTGCGTCAAGTATCACGGCCACCGCTACTAGGGGGAAATCTATGGCTTGACGTATCCTGAGCTTGTGATACGAGCCAGTACTATAATCGGTGGGTGGTAGGAGTTGAATTTCAGTAATGAGTTCGTCGGGCTGAAGGACGTTGGGGGTCTCGCCTGAACCGGTAAAGAACTTGTGCAAAGGTACTATTTTTTCGTCATCTTTCCGATTGATTCTTATTTTGGCTCCCAACGCGATTAGGATCGGGGCCAAATCACCTTGATAAACTGACTGACAATGGTCACTACCCTTCACAGCGTGGCACATATCGCCACCCCTTTTGAAGCAGAGAGGACGACATTCACCCCAGTCACTCGACTGGTTATAGAAAATACACCTAGTATCTATACAAAGGTTGCCCCCAACAGTGCTCGTATGGTGTAGAGGTATGGCACTGACTTGGCGGGCTGCTTGCGAAAGAACAGGATATTTGTCCAGGATGACTGAGGAATTGACCAGGCTATGTATGGTGGCTAATGACCCTATGGACAGACCTGCATGTTTATCATAACTTATATGCCTTAAATCAGTTATGCCATTTAAGCTAACCACATACCTTGGGGCACATAGCCCCTGCCTCATTCTCACCAATAGCTCAGTGCCTCCTGCCAACAATCTGGCCTCACTCTTATGCTCATAAAGTACAGAACAGGCCTCACCAATGGTTTGCGGTCTAAGGTAAGTAAAATCAGGTAATTTGTTGTTACTCAACTACTGCCTCCCTGACTCGCTCTTTTGAATTCCAGTTCACCCCAGTTTCTGCACACCTCCACAAATAGGGTTGATGCCACGATAGCCTCTAACAAGTTGAGATCTCTTGGTCGTACTATGCCATCCTCCAAAATATTGGGCAACAAGATGCGCCCACTGACTATATGGCTAACACTGGATTGTGGATTCCAGGAGTATACTGGCAAGTGCAATCAGCCAGACTTGTACTATACAAACCATTCAGTAGCCCGGGAAATTTCTTGGAAAACTTGCCTATTGCCTGTAATCTTGCTCCTTTGCTACGTATCGGTCCTACCCCCAACCCTCTTGCAGCACTCTAGTCAATTCCTCTTTGGTTAAGCCTGCTATCCCTAGTTCTTCAAGGGACAGCCCTTCTTTGCGATAATCTTTCTGGTTCATTGCCGAGGCAAGCGCAATTACAGCATCAATGATTGGTGTAGGAACATCAAACTGATGACCTAGTGAAGATATCGGAACTAGCCCGCAGGGTACATCTTCAGATATGTACCTCGCCTTCATGGATGCAGGCCCCGAGGCATAATCTATAGCTAGCTGAGAATCAAAAGCGGCACCCATTACGGTAGCTTGATCATGCCACGTCGACTCAGGATACTGCATCACCCTTAGACCGATAGCTTTACCGACCGCTTCTATTTCATCGTAGTTTGCTTTTACAGCCCTGAGCACCGATGGCGTACAACCCATCTTATAGAGATAGAATTTCTCTTTCAATGTCTCAATTGCCCCCACATTTACAACTGAACCTAGAGGATGTATAGGGAAATTCGGATTACTTAGCGTAGAAGATACTACATTATCAATTGGTTGTATTTGTGGGTACAGAGCTTTGAAGTCATCAAACATCTTGTCAAGATTCTTTGCCGGAAGAGCCGCAATACATAGCATACGGGCATCAAGGGTGATATGTACTTTGCCTGGACCCACTACCCGACAGCCATATGGCATTGTGTTTGCTTCGGCTAATATTACATCCTTTTTAATTCGCCTTTTCTTCAACATATTAGCCAAAAGTAGTGTGCCCCAATTTCCAGGTAGTACAACTACTGTTTGTCCGTTCTCTAAATAAGGAATCATTGATGTGAAGAACAACTTGTGCCCAAGTGCGGGCATAGCTAGCATAATATAGTCGACACCTCTAACCGCATCCTCAATGCTCGTTGTAACCTTGTGAACCTTGACAAATTTCTCCCTGTTCTCAGGATCCCTCAGGTCGTCCAGTTCAGTCCCCTGACGCTCAAGCTCCAACTTGAAGTTTTCCGCAAACTCAGGGGCTTCGCACCAGTTTACCTGCATACCCTTTAATGTAAGGTCAGCAGCTACTGCGTGTGCACCCGCTCCACCACCTAGCACAGCTATTTTTCGCTCCATAAATTTACCTCCAACATTCTTTGCATCAAGCTTTGAGAAACACGTTCACCCAATTGATGACTTCAACTATCTCCTTGCTATCATAATCAACCTTTCCCCAGTATTCACTCCTTTCATATCAGATTGACCAAAGTCACAAACCTTCTATAGTGGTCCTGTTTTCCCTCTGGAGATCTTTATTGTGAGGGAATATGATTGGCACGCCTCCGGTATGATAAAAGATAACCGTGTCGCTGGAGTCAAACCGTCCCTTCCTAATATCATTTATGAGGCCAGCCATAGCTTTCCCCGTGTAATGGGGATCGAGGATTATTCCCTCAGTCTTGGCTACCAACCTAATAGCATCGATACATTGTTCACTGATCTGATGAGCGGATTCACCACTAATATTCACAATTTGGTCATCATTAAGGTTGAGTTCATCAGGTTCAACGGTAACACCTGCATTCACAAGGTTTGATACGTGGTTCGCTATCTTAGCAATGACACGCTGCCTCTCGTTCTTCTGCATCCCAGTAATTGTCATGATGCCTGTTATGTTAAACGGAGCATGGAAATACTTGGCTCCAACTGTAAGGCCAGCTTGGGTTAGCCCTGAAGCATTAGCCACGTATAGATATTGCGCTGCTGTACCTGTTTCTTTGAGTTGCTCCATTATTTCCTGAACGCAGTAGAAGTATCCTACACTTTCCAGGGGTTCTTCAGATTCTCCATAGGTAATCATATATGGGTGACGCCCCCGCTCCTGAAGTTCGTGAGCTATATCATCTGCCATCCCTTTAGCTGCATTCCTGCCCTCTAGCTCACCCCCAAACTCAGTCTGTATCATTACGGGGTCAAAGAGATTCATTAGCAGAGCATTCCCCTGTAATTCCGACCGACTTCTTTTCAGGAAGACAAGTACAGCATCCATACCCAGTTTGGCAGCGGCAGCCGACACAAAGGTAGAGAGGTTTGAATCTTCATCGCCCACACTAACGACCGTGTCGCATCCTTTTGCGAGTGCATCGCCAAATGGGAATTCAAGCATACGAGCTTTCTGTCCACCGAGGGCAAGACCGGTAGCATCATCTCGCTTGAAGAGGAGTTTTGGTCCTCTCAACAACTCGGACAGGTGCTTAGCCTCCTGGAGGGGTGTAGGCAAATTGGTTAGTCTAGCACGCGGCAATTCCCTTAAACTCTTTTGCAATCTTTCCTCCTTTTCCGGCTGAAGCTAGCTGCCACTTCGGTGGTAGGGTAGCATGATGCTTGTTCCAAAGATATGCTGGGCAGTGATAAACTGAGCCTTCCGAAATCGTAACAGGTTAGGTTTTCCAAACGTTGTACCTTGTAGCGCATAGCATACCAGAACCTCCACCCACCGTCAACCAAGTGTGCTGGCTCACTACATGGTAACACTTCTGGTACGTTTAGTCCTAGTAACCCGCCTTGGGGGTTGGGAGAATCAGTTAACTCACTTTGGAATTTGAAGAAGCAACGGTGGATTTGCTATAATATGGGGGGATTGCCGCCCGTGACCGAGTTGGCAGTAGCCAGCGGAGGCGAGGATTCGGGTGGTAAAATGTGAGTTTATTCAGAAGTTTTCGGTTCATAAAGTAGAATCTTAGCAGGATTTTAACATTTGTCTGTTAAACTAGTGACCCGAGGTCGAATTTTCCGGCAGATTTTCGTTATCGCTTTTCGTCCGAGTTTATGCGTAGCCGGAAAACAAAGGTGTGCCTTCTTGAAGTTGAGAGGCGCACGAAATGAAACAGCCTAGGGGCTGAAGGAGGTGAAAGCAAGGGATTAAGTATATTGAAAAAACGCTGGAGACGATTATGGGCTGTGATCGGTTTCCCGTTTTAACACTGAGAAGCTCCAGCCAACTGATTTTCAGACAGCCCTAATATCGATAAATAGGAGGAAAGAATAGTGAGAAGAATACTTTTTATCACATTAGCGGCAGTGTTAGCTGTCAGCTTCAGCCTCATTGGCTGTGCGCCAGACGGGGGGGAGGAATCAATTGTTATTGGGATAGCCAATGCCGAGTCAGGATGGATAGCCGCATATGAACTACCAGCAAGGCAAGCTGCGATACTTAAGATCGAAGAGATAAATGCTGCAGGTGGCTTGTTGGGGCATCAATTGGAATACGTAACTGCCGACACCAAGACAGATTCAGCAGAGGCTGTCCGTGCTGCTCAGAGAGTACTAGAAGACGATCCAGTCATGGTTATAATGTCCAGTGATTTTGACCTTGGTGCAGCACAAGCACTGGAATTGAATGACGCAGGAGTCGTCACTTTCTCACCAGGATCAACAGACGCAAATCTGGGTGTTGCAGGGGACTTCCTTTTTTCCATGGGAGCGGTGAGCCAGGCCGAAGGGTTCAATATGGCTGAATACGCCTTCGAGGAGCTATGCAACGGCAACAAGACTGCATATGTGCTTGTTGACACGACAACGCAGTACACGGAAGACGTCGGTGCTGGCTTTGTCGCTCGCTGGGAGGAACTTGGTGGTGTGATAGTGGGTGAGGATACCTTCCAAAATGATGACCCATCTTTTTCGAGCCAGGTTACCGGAGTGACGAGCCTTCCGGAGGAGCCTGAGATAATCGCCGTGTGTTCCTACCCGCCCGGTGGCGCTAGTTTGATTCGTGACCTTCGCTCCGCTGGCGTTGAGTCAACCATCATGGGAGATGCGGTTTTCGACGGAGACTACTGGCTGGATGCTGTACCCGATTTAAGCAACTTTTACTACCCAGCGCTCTTGTCTTTGTTTGGAAATGAAACCGATCCGGCGAAGGCCGAAGTTATGAGCAACTTCGCAGCCAAGTATGGAGAGGAACCTGAGGTGGGCGACTACATTTATGGATACAGTATAGTCGAGGCGTGGGCCCTAGCTGTTGAGAGAGCCGGTACTTTTGAGCCTGCGGCGGTTGTGGAAGAATTGGAGAAGTTCGACCACGAAACGTTGACAGTTGGTAACACAACGTATACATCGGAACTTCACATTACGCGAATGCGTGCAATGATGATCATGAATATCGAGGGAGGGGAGCATAGTGCCCTCGGTTACTTCGTGTCCGATGAGGAACCTTCAATGGAATTGTTGTTCGGATAGATAGAGAGTGGCACGCGCTATGTTGACACTTGAAGCGCGAGAGGTGTCTGTTGATTTCGGGGGAGTCAGGGCGCTTAATAGAATCTCCCTCGAAATCAAGCAGACAGAGATAATTGGCCTTATTGGTCCTAATGGGGCCGGCAAGACCACATTTGTGAACGTGCTTTCGGGCTTCCAGCGGCCAAGTAGTGGAGCTGTATACCTGGATAGTCGTGACGTGACTGGAAGATCATCTCGCGAATTGGCGAGATGGGGCATTGCCCGTACCTTCCAGTCCGGACGACTTTTCCAGGAACTGAGTGTTTCTGAAAACGTAGAAGTCAGTACAATTGGGAGAGGTGCGAGCCTCAGGGATGCACGTCATGAAGCTGATAGCCTTCTTGGACGGCTTGGTCTCAGTGATTTTGCCGGAACCAAAGTCAAGACTCTCCCCTTTGCCTCTCAGTGCCGTGTGGGAATAGCGCGTGCCTTAGCTCTAAAGCCACTGTTTCTTCTGCTTGATGAGCCGGCAGCAGGCCTGAACGAGGATGAGTGCAGCGATTTTATGGGCGTGATTATGGACCTGCACAAGGACTTCCAGTGTGGCATCCTTCTAATCGACCACAACATTCAAGTAGTGATGCAAACCTGTGAACGCATCCACGTCATTGCTAGTGGTCAAATGCTCGCCACCGGGACTCCAGCCGAAATTGGAAATGACGCGTCAGTAGCTGCCGCCTATTCCGGAACGGGGAAAACTAGTATTGCTGGATGTTCATGACCTGTCTGTAAACTACGGACCTCTCTGTGCCGTTCAAGAGGTGAGTATCCGCGTTTTGGCATCCGAAGTCGTATGCCTTGTTGGGCCAAACGGGGCAGGCAAATCAACCATCACGCTGGCTATGTCCGGTGTCCTGCCTGTTGCTTCAGGGTCTGTCGAGCTTGAAGGGAAGAGACTTACTGACCTTTCGCCAGAAGAGGTTGTTCGACGTGGCTTGAGTCTGGTGCCAGAGGGAAGACACGTATTTAACGACCTTACGGTACGCGAGAACCTGATCTTGGCCTCTGGCGTCCGTTGTGACTCAAAGGCTTTTGGATCCGAACTAAAACGTGTTTGTGAAGCATTCCCGATTCTCGAGGAAAGGCGTAACCAGAGAGCAGGAACCCTCTCCGGTGGAGAGCAACAACAACTCGCTATCGCTCGTGCGCTACTTACAAATCCACGTCTTCTCATCATGGATGAACCTGCCTTGGGACTTGCCCCGGTAATCATTCAGCAGCTTTATGAGGTGTTACTAGACCTGAGGCATGGGGGCCTAACGATGATGATCGTGGAACAGAGTATGGAACGCGCGCTGCAGGTTGCTGACCGTCTATATGTCATGAATTGTGGGCGTATCGTGCTGTCAGGGCATAGCGCCGAGATGACGTTAGACGATCTGAAGAAGGCTTACTTCGGCGTTAAAGCCAAGCCTGAGGATCTACAGTGAATCTCATAATACAACACTTGATTGATGCAGTGAGTTTGGGAGGAATCTATGCCCTTGCCGCTTTGGGCGTCGGGCTCATATTCGGTATCATGGGCTTACTTAACTTTGCCCATGGCGATTTCATCATGATAGGCGCTTATGTTATTTTCTTGATGAGTGGCAGACCGGTGTTCGTGGTAATTGCCACCGCTGTTATTGCCGTTGCCCTTCTTGCTCTCGCGAGCGATCGGTTCGTATTCCGTGGGTTCCGAAAGGCGTCGGGAACCACATTACTGATAGTCTCCTTTGCTTTGTCATTCCTTCTGCAAAACATTATCCTCATGATCTTCGGCGGGCGGCCTAAAGCAGTCGACTTTGGACAAGGTTTGCTTCAAAGCTTTACGATTGGCAGCGTGCGCATGTCCCAGCTAGACATTTTCACTATCGCAATGACTGCTGTGCTACTCACGGCGCTTACCTTGTTCCTCACCAGAACCCGATATGGTATTGAAATGCGGGCGGCAGCAAGTGACTTTCGCATGTCTCGGCTTCTAGGTATCAAGGCCAATCGTGTTGTAGCAATGGCATTTGGCGTGAGTGGCCTACTTGCTGCGGCTGTATCCATTTTGTTGGTTGCCCGATTGGGGACAGTCAGTCACAGTATGGGCGTGATGGTGGTAATGTATGCTTTCATAGCGACAATCATGGGCGGTCTGGGCAGCCTGCCTGGTGCAGTCCTCGGAGGATTCATTATTGGGTTTGGAGCCGTAATCTTCAAGGTTATCTTGCCTCACGACCTCGGGCCGTACCGCGATGCTTTCGTTTTCGGAGCGGTATTCATTAGTTATGCTGTATTCCCGAAAGGCTTGATATCGATTGGCCAAAGACGACGGAGCAGGCAGAGAAAGTGAGATATGCTTAGACACTGGCAGAATTCAATCCATTCTCTCGTTAAGCGGAGTTGGCCGGCGGTTAGTCTAATTCTGATTCTTCTCGTCATCTCGCTGATCAGCACAACCTTTGGCCGTCTAATTGGACATGCCACTATTGAACTCCTTGTGATGGTTGTTGTTGTCGTTGGTATGTATATATTCATAGGCAACTCAGGAATAGTATCTTTCGGACATGTCGTCTTTATGTTACTAGCTGCCTATTTTTCCGCTTGGTTGACACTGCCGGTGGACTTCAAGGAAATAAATTTACCGAGCCTGCCACCGCTCTTGGCAGGACACGAATACAACGTATTGCTAGCGGCTATCATTTCTGGATGCTTTGCCTCAGGCTTCGCAGGAGCCGTAGGACCTGTTTTGGTGCGTTTCTCAGGGGTGACTCCTGCCATGGGTATGTTCCTCCTGTTAATTATTGTGCACATGGTCTATTCGCAGTGGGAGTCATTGACGTTAGGCCTCAGTTCCCTTGTTGGTTTGCCACGGTATGTCAGTGTCTGGGTGGCATTTGGATGGGCCGCAGTAGCAATTGTAGTTGCATACGTATATCAGTCATCGCGCTTTGGTCTTGCCCTAAGGGCCACACGCGAGGATGAAGTAGCTGCCCAGGCCTCAGGTATTCATATCTTGAGACAACGAATGATCGCTCTTGTCCTGAGCGCGTTTTTCGTTGGTATTGGTGGCGCTCTTTATGGCCATTTCCTGGGTGTTATTTCGGTCAGGACGTTCTATCTTGTCATGACAATCATCACACTGGAAATGCTAGTTGTAGGCGGTATGCGGAGCCTTTCTGGTTCTGTAATAGGTGTAATAGCGGTATCCGCGTTTGTTCAATTATTCCGCGAGCTTGAGTTTGGAATTGACCTCGGTGGTATTGTTCTGGAGTTGCCTACGTATAGCCAGGAACTCGGGCTTGCCGTTCTGCTAGTTCTCATTCTCTTCTTTAGGCCAGGAGGAATCATGGGCGACAGGGAATTACGATGGCCCTTTGGGATCGGCATGAAACGCAGACTTCGCATCCAAATAAGAAAGGAGACATAGAGTGCAAGAAACAACGCAGGGTGTGACCAGGAATACTATAGACATCGGCAATGGTATCCAGCTTTATTATGAGGAGAAGGGTTCGGGCCAACCTGTGCTTTTTGTTCATGGGCTTTGGGGCAGCTGTCGCTTTTTCAAAAAACAAATTCCATCGTTCGGGGAGCGGTATCGGGCCATTGCTCTTGATCTGCGTGGGCACGGACGTTCGTCGATGACCCTCTATGGGCAGACGGTTCCGACTTACGCCAGTGACCTTCGGGCATTTATCACAGCTCTTGGTCTAAAAGATGTTATTGTAGTTGCTTGGTCGATGGGAAACTTCGTCCTCTGGAGTTACTATGAACTCTTTGGTGATGAAAATATCAGGGCCGCAGTTGACGTTGACGAGTCGCCGACTGACCTTCGCTCGGAGAAGTTTCCTTTGGGTTTTATTACCTACGAGGAGATTTACGACTGGTTTTTCCGCATTCAGACCAACCGCAATGAACTAATGAAAGACATAGTTAGAATGATGTTCAAAAATCCTCTTTCAGATGATGACTTTGAGTGGATGTACGATGAAATGACGCGGGCCCCCGAACTCGTCGCCGCCGCCGTCTTTTTCGACCAGAGTGCCCGGGATTACCACAAGGTGATTGAAGGATTTCCGATACCCACCTTACTGTGTTTTAGTGCGGAGGGTAAACTGCAGAAGCTGGAAGCCGCGCGGTGGATCGAGAAGGCAATGGTGAATGCGAGACTCGAAGTGTTCAAAGAGAGTCGTCATTGCCCGTTTTTCGAAGAGCCGGAGCGGTTTAATCATGTGGTCGATGCCTTCATACAGAACTTGCCTTGATTGACCAGGAGGCATCTTAATATACCAATCTCAAATGGAAGAGAAATAAAGTGTCAGACAAATCGCACGAATGGTTCCTTCTCGTGAAGGGAACCCCCGGAGAAAGACATGATCTTACCACGCCAGGGAGATATCCTTTGATGCTTGAAGCCGTTCTTGACGCCGTAGACCCTCGACAATCACTGGATTGGTCAGGTAATTTCTATGGTAACCCGGCAATTGTAGAGTACATCATTGAAACACAAAGATACGATGTTCCCCCTGAGGATGTTCTTCCCGTCACTGGCGGAACAAGCATGGCAAATTTCTTAACTTGCATGGCCCTCTTGAAACCGGGTGACGAAGTCATCTGTGAGACACCTGCCTGGACCCAGGTGGGAAGTATCTGCCGGAGGATGGGAGTCAAGGTGAACTGGTGGTGTCTGCGGCCTGAAGACGATTGGAAACCGGATCTAGACAGACTGAAAACCCTAATCAATACAAGAACCAAGTTAATCTATCTCTGCAATCCAAACAACCCGACAGGATCGGTTCTATCGGAAGACGAAATGGTCGAACTCTGCAAGCTGGCCTCGCAACATGGGACGTACGTATTGTGCGACGAAATCTACCGAGGTCTGGAATGGCGCAGCGAGGAATTGAGCCCGAGCGTTGTGAATTGTTACGAGCGTGGGATATCTACTAGTAGCTTGACCAAGACCTTAGGGGCTTGTGGTATCAGATTTGGGTGGTTTGTCACAAGAGATAAGGGACTGTATGATGAATGTTTTGATATCTACTATGATTGTGCTCTCTGCAATAATATTCTGTCGGAAAGAATCGCACTGAAGTTATTGGAACCTGCCAAGTACCATGATCTCTTAGAAGAGGGGAAGGCTGTTGGGAGAGAGAATTTGAGCCTTCTGGTTGATATGGTGGCTAGGTCTGATCTTTGGAGTATGTCCATGCCCGAAGGGGCATATTGCTGTCTCGTCAAGAAGAATACCCCTGAGCCTTCCTGGGATTTCTGTAAACGGCTATTGGAGAGTAAACCCATCGGCGTTGCTCTTGTCCCGGGCATTACTTACAATGACTACTGTGAAGATTACGTCCGTATAGGGTTTGGGGTCGTTAAGCCGGATACTTTTAGATCCGCGTTGGCGATAGTAGAAGCGGAGGCCAAAAACTACAAGAGATAGTTGTTCTCAATATGTTATACGGTGAAGCAGCCGGTCTTCTATCTCTCGCCTCCTCAACACTCACCTACTGCGTCAAGCCTCATTAGGCTCGACTGCGATGCCGAAACTATGCAAGCTGGATATCACACGAGATGTGAGCTATAATTCTGAGGAAAACTGGACCGGTACCACAGTCTAGGAATTTGTAATGGATACCAAATCTTTTGTGGGAGGCATTGCTCAAAACAGCCAGTTGCAGGGAGGCTTAGAAGAGCTAAAGAAAGAGATTCTGGGTACCGACGCTTGCACTGGTTGTGGGAGCTGTGTCGGTATCTGTCCTAATATTATCTCTATCGAAGATAGATTTGCAGCCATCAGCAATTGCCGCATTTCGCCAGGGAAATGCTACCTATATTGTCCTAGGACTTCGCCTTTCTCACAGGCTGCACGCAGCCTGGCTGGCGATGTTGGATACAGAGGGCCGGTGGGGACTTACCAGGAATACTGTATGGCCAGAACCGTCTACTCGCGGGAAGGGTCCTCCTTTCAATACGGTGGTGTAGTATCCACTCTCCTGGTTGAGGCCTTACAAGAAGGCCTGATCGACGGTGCGGTCGTGACCCAGGCATCGACTAATTTGCCTTCAACGGCCACGGCGTTAAGCAAGGAGGACATTCTGAAAGCCGCCGGGTCCAAGTTCGCGTTGGCTCCCACCAACAAGGAGGTCAACAGGTTAACAAATGACCACGCAAACCGGGTGGGCGTGGTTGCTCTTCCTTGCCAGTGTACTGGTTTAAGGAAAAGACAGCTACTCGAGGAGAAGGAGAGTGCTGAAGGGGGAAGGGTAACCATAGTGTTGGGATTGTTTTGTACCTGGGCACTAAGCCAGAAAGGCTGGCGCTCGCTACTCCATAATCACTGGGGAAATGAGAGCATTAACAGGATGGACCTTCCGCCACCTCCGGCCAACGTGTTGGAAATTGCTTCCGGCACGAGAAAAGTCGATGTTCCACTGGAGGAAGCAAAGGAATTCGTACGGCCCGGCTGTGGCGTTTGCCTGGATATGACGGCGGAAAACGCCGATATATCTATAGGCATGGTGGAAGGCCTACGTGAATATAACACGGTCATAGTTCGAACAGAACGGGGAAGGGCCCTTTTTGAAATGGCAGTTAAGGCAGGCTGCCTGGAGAAAGCGCCCCTCGATGATGAGCGCTGGCATCATCTTATTGAAGCTTCCCTTAACAAGAAGAAAAGGGCTATTGCTAATGCAGAAGACCGTAAAGAGCCTCTTCCCTACTACGAGCGGATCATAAAGCTTAGGGAGAGTATTGAGAGACGTGAATGAACAGTGACCGCGTTTTGTTAATGGGGAATGAAGCCATAGCAAGAGGCGCGCTGGAAGGCAACGTCGCTTATTGCACCGGCTACCCGGGAAACCCCTCCTCGGAGATAGTAGATAGCATATTTCCGTACAAAGAGAGGTATGGCGTGGAGGTTGAGTGGTCTGTTAACGAGATGGTTGCCTTGGAGGCAGCGGCCGCCTTTTCCTTCTCTGGCTTGCGGGCCATGGCCACTATGAAGCAGCTCGGGGTCAACGTTTGTTCTGATTTCTTGACTACTGTGTGTTTGAGCGAACTTGCAGGCGGGCTACTGCTGGTGGTCTGCGATGACCCAGGGCCGCTGACCAGCGCCAACGAGGAAGACTCAAGGCACTTCGCCAAGATAGCTCAAATACCTCTCCTAGAGCCCTCTACTCCTCAAGAAGCGAAGGACATGACAAAATGGTTGTTGGAGTTTTCCGAACAAATGGGTGTCATTTGTATGCTCCGTTGTGTTTCCCGGCTGTCCCACGGCAGGGGTGGTGTCCGCCTAGGCCCTGTGCCCCAGCAGAAGACCCAGCCCTTTTTTGATGTTCAGAAGTCACTGGTGGGTTTGCCCCGCGTGGTGACAGTAAACCATGAGTCCTTGCTAAAGAAAATGCGAAGGGTTCAAGGGGTGTTCGACGAATCTGAATTCAACAGCTACCACGGACCGCCCCAGGCCCAGTTCTTGATTTTGGCAACTGGGTTGGGGGTACTTTATGCCATGGAGGCAGTTGATACCCTGGGCCTTAGTAGCAAAGTCGGCATACTGAAGATCGGCACTACGTGGCCTCTCCCTGCCCGTCTGATCAGTAAACACCTGAACCATGCTGCGAGAGTTCTCTTTGTAGAAGAGATCGATCCTTTCTTGGAGGACCAAGTAAAGGTTCTGTACGCGGAGAGCAGGGATGACCTGGGCAAAATTGAGTTCTTTGGCAAGAATACAGGCGAGATACGAGGCCCTCATGGCCCCGGGGTTGGTGAAATCAATACGGATATTGTTATGGCGGCTCTGCAGGATATCTTCAAAATTAACAAGAGTGGCTCAGATTCTTACGAGAGACTGGCAGAGGATCTGACTTCCAAGATGCTAGTTCCCCGTGAGCTTTCTTTCTGTCAGGGCTGTCCCCATAGGGCTTCCTTTTTTGCCCTTAATGCCGCTCTTGCCCTGGATGGAAGGAACGGTTTCGTTGTCGGGGATATTGGCTGTTATGGACTGGCAGCCGGAGCAACGGGCTTCAATCAGATTAAGGTGCTGCACTGTATGGGCTCAGGAATGGGCAATGCTTCGGGCTTCAGCAAGCTGACTTCTTTCGGCTTTGACCAGCCCGTAGTGGCGGTAGCTGGTGATTCAACCTTTTATCACGCCTGTCTTCCTGCCTTGGTTAATGCCAAATCGAACAATGCCGACACTCTTCTTGCTATTCTTGACAACGGCATAACAGCTATGACGGGCTTCCAAGTCAGCCCTTCAAGCTCGATAGAGTTGGAAGGTATAACGCCTGTGCCAGTTGAGGATATTTGCAGGGGAATAGGAATAGAGACCACTGTGCTTGACCCTGTAGAGGATGTACAGAAGGCCATAGAAACGATCTACTATAGTCTGCAAGAAAAGGGCGTTAAGGTTATCGTTTTCCGACGGTTATGTGCCACTTATGAGCAGAAGAGGGTCTCGGAAAAGCAGTGGCAAACGGCCTGGGTTGACCAAGATAAATGTGTGGGTGAAGACTGCGGCTGTGATCGCTTTTGCAGCCGGGTGCTGGGCTGCCCGGCGATAGAGTTTGATCGGGATAAGAGGAAGGCTTACATTAACGAAGATATCTGTAATGCCTGTGGTCTTTGTGTCCAGCTATGCCCCCGTGAAGCTATTCTGCTCGTGGAGCGTAAGAACAAGGCACGGAGATGAAACAGGACAAAGCCATGAACTTAATCGTCACCGGCGTAGGAGGACAGGGAAATGTCCTGGCGGCGCGCCTTCTGGGTATGGTTGCCTTAGAAGAAGGTTACGAGGTAACAGTTGGTGATGTGTATGGTCTCACCCAGCGAGGCGGTTCCGTTGCCAGCCATGTCCGCTGGACGGAGGGGAATATACTACCACCCCTAGTTCCCAGAGGCGCACTGCATGTGCTGGTTGCCTTTGAGCCGCTCGAGGCGTTGAGAGTGTTGACCCAGTTCGGCAATCAGGGCACGGTGGCTGTTGTCAATAATACCCCTGTTACGCCCATAGGAGTTCAGACCGGACGTTTCGAGTATACTCCCTTAAACGCACTGCAGGAGGGCTTGCGGACACTTACTAGAGAGCTTAGAATTGTCGCTGCAACTTCGGTAGCGCAAAGAGTAGCAAAGATTCAGGCCCTCAACATGGTGATGATGGGAGCTCTCGTTGGGTCTGGTTTTGTCGCTCTGAAGAAGGATACTTTTGAAAGTATGATCCCCTCGCTAGTCTCAGAGAGATTGGCAGAGACCAACTTGCTGGCATTTAGAGAAGGAGTAAAGCTGACTTGTTCCGCGGGTTACTCAGCCCCAGAAGGTTCATAAGTCGGACTTAATCAAATTCAAATGAGGAGAAAGATATGGATGTAAGAATAAACAAGTTGTACGAAATCTTCCTGTACGCTCAGGACGTCGGTTTTGATTACGGCGTGACCTGGTCTCTGAGGAGTTCACCAAGGCTCAAGGAATTTCTAGATGACCTCGATCCTGAGCTCCCCCTGGACTGGTCCGGGAAATCGTTCTATGGTCTGCCGGAGCTGAGGGAGCGCGTAGTTGAAACGCAAGGTTACAGCATCTCCCCCGATAATGTTCTCATTACCGCCGGAACCAATGAAGCCCTTTTTCTGGTCCTCACTCAGACTGTTTCACCCGGTGACGAAGTCGTTACCGACATGCCGAGCTGGCCGATGGTATACCAGCTTTCCCGTGCCTACGGGGCAACGATTAAGGTAGTTAAACGTAGAGAAGAGCTGGGTTGGGGGATCGATCTGGATGAATTGAATGACGCCGTAACGCCCAAGACCCAATTGATTTTTGTCAACTCTCCCAATAATCCCACTGGTGCTATCTTCAACGAAGAGGAGATGAAACGGATCTGCACAATAGCTCGTGCCAATGATGCCTATCTGCTTTCAGATGAGGTCTACAGAAACCTCGAATGGGAAGGACCCCGATCGCCTGCCGCTGTCAACTATTATGAGAAGGCAATCAGTGCGGCCAGTGTATCGAAGACCCTAGGTCTTCAGGGCATCAGAACAGGCTGGATGGCTACCCAGGACAAGGATCTGCTTTACAGGTGTCTCGTTCTTAGGGAAGATGTGAGCGAGATAATGAACGTCCTCGGAGAGTACATTGCCCTGGCGGCATTAGGGCCCAAAAAATACGAAAAACTCCTCGGGGAGGCGAGAGAAGAGGGGAATCGGTGCTGGCCAATCATTTCAGAATGGATAGAGAAGAGTTCCATATTCGAATGGGTCAAGCCAAAGGCCGGATTTCTTTGTTTTGTGAAATATGACCTAGAGATCGGTTCTGAGGATTTCTGCAAGCGCTTAGTTGCTAGACCGTACCGGACGTTGATTCAGCCGGGCATCTCCTATGGTTTGGAAAAGTATATCCGAATGGGGGTGGGAGGTGGCAATGAACAAGAAATCAAGAAAAGCCTGGAACAGATCGACAGGTTCGTCAGGGATTTTCAAAAAACATAGGTAAAAGGCGTCTGCGGGACAGAATTATTTAGGAAAATGATCGATACAGACTTGAAAGGGCGGGTTGCGATCGTCACCGGGGGTTCACAGGGCATAGGCGCTGCTACTGCAGTCACCCTCGGTAAGGCTGGGGCTTCTGTTGCCTTGACTTATAATCACTCTAGGTCTAAGGCTATGGAAGTTACAAAAGAGATCCAAGAGGCAGGCTCCGAGGCCATAGCGCTGCGCCTTGATTTGAAGGATAGAGAATCAATTGACGGACTAATCTCTGAGACCGTGGAAGAGTTCGGGCGTATTGATATCCTCATTAACAACGCAGCCGTGGGTTCTGCCTCAGTTGCTCATTATGCTGATCCTGAAAAGTCAGACCAGGCCATGATAGAGATCAACACTGTGGGCATCCTTCTTTGTGTCCAGGCTGTGATTCCGGTCATGGTCAAACAAAATTATGGAAAGATAATCAATATTTCTAGTGTTGGGGGTGGTGTGGCGGTCTTCCCCAAATTCAAGGCATCTGACGGTATGAGCAAATGCGCGGTTGCGTTCCTGAGCAGGCAGATCGTTGCCGATTACCCACACCAGAGAATCGACGCATTTACAATTTGCCCCGGTGCAGTGAATACGAGAATGTTCAGAGAATCGACCCTGGATCATCTGTCCGCCGAGAAAAGAGAGGCCTTTATCTCTTCATTACCCGCGAGGCGATTGATCGAACCGGAGGAGATAGCGATGTTGATCCTATTTCTTTGCTCGCCTGCTGCAGTAGTTTGCCGCGGGGCCGTTATCGATGCGTCCCTGGGCCTGGGTGTGCGGCCTGGCCTAATTTCGGAGCAAAGGTAGCTATTTTCACCTGCCCCAGAAGTGAAACTAGGATAATCATATCTGCGCAGGGATGGCAAGGTGCCAGTGTCTATCATATGTGAAATAGTCTGCTCTGGTGCCTAGTTCTAATCGATGCACACGTGCTGTGTAGAATCCGGTGTATCACCGATCAGGGACGAGCATATTTCACGAGGTAATCGGTCACGAGTTCTGAGACTTACTTCAAAGACTGAAGGGGTGTCGTCCAACTGAGCTAGAAAGGCGGGCAGAAGCTCTTTCCGGATTACCAGGATAGAGTTTTTGACCTTTCCGGTCTTAACCAACTCCAGGCCCTTGGCAAATCCCTCACCAGCCAGTTCCAGATGCCCGAGTTCATCCACAACAAGAACGTCTGAATCAATAGCTTTGTTTATTGCCCTGATGGCGAATTTGATAGCCGCGGGATTGAACGAGTATCTAGGAGTTGTCGGCCCGTCAAACATATTATCGGTACTGGCTAGAATCGATGTCTGTCCAGTTTGAATATCTAGAGCGATAAGACTTTCATGCGCTGCTTTGTGTGTTAGAATGCCACCACACGAATAGCCCAAAGTGCGGGCTATCTTAATCACCTTTTCGCAGACCGTAGTCTTACCAACACCTATGGCACCGGTGATGACTATGACCATGTTCTGGCTAAAGCCCGGCCCGTATGGCTATAGCACTGACTACCAGACAAACACAGACGATGGCCGCTGATGTGGCATAGTAGTAAAGAGGTCTGCGTAGAAACACCGGGGAAGCGGCCGCCAGTTTCTTACCTACCAGGTAACCCAGAGGCGCCAGCATACCAAAGAAAACCGCCTGTATCACGCCATGGCCGGTGATAAATTCGGCAACACTGCTGACCCCCATGCGCTCAAAGAGGGGAGCGTGCATTACGTATACACTGAAATACCCATAGGCGGTGACGCTTATAAGGCCAGCCAGAAACGCGGCCCACGCACCAACATAGACATTTCTGTCTACTCGGTACATCAAAAAGCTTACGACCAGGCTAAAAGCCACAGATTCTAACAATATGGCCATAGCTGGGTTGATAATATGTACAGCGCTAACTGGAACGAACAGGAGCCAGGAATTCAGCCACTTAAATGAGGCAGCAACGATACCTATGCCCGGCAGCATAGCTGGCTTACGATAGATAGCCAACGCTGCACCCATAATAGCCATACCAATGCCGCCCATTATGGCACCTTTATTGGGGAATATAACCAAATTGAAAAAGCCCCCCAGCGTAGCCTCGAGCAATCCCCAGATAGAGCCGAATACCAGAATCCCGATTAGGACTCGAATTCCGCTTTGCCAATCACCGTCTCGGCTTGCGTTATGTTTTTCCATATCTATCCTTCCGAACGCTCTTATTTGGATTCAACCTTGTCATCGAATTGTAGTTTCTCGCAGTATCGATGTCAAGCACGATGCCTTCACAGTTGACCGCCACTTCAAGCACATCATCGGGGTGACGTTTTACTATCTCCCTGCCGCCAACATCTCCCTTTAGGTTCAGCAGTTCCCCTTTATACTTGCTGGCGAAGATAACCGGATTTCCCCTTTTGCCGTGATAAGCAGGGATGATAATTCCTCTACTACTCGCCATAGAAGCTTCCAGCAAACCGTTTATGGTCTGGCTGTCAACAAATGGCTGGTCACCCAAGGCAATAAGAACTGCTTTGGCTCTTTTGTCAATTTGTCTTAATCCAGCGATTACTGATGTGCTCATTCCTTTCTGGTAATCTGGATTCATTGCTATCTTAACCGGTTTGCCGACTATGGCTTTTCGTATCTCTTCAGCTTTGTATCCCAGGACCACAATTGTCTCACCTACTCCTGAATTCAGAAGATGGTCAATGGTTGTTGCCACAATGGTACTCTGGCCAAGAAGCATCAATTGCTTCGGCTGTCCCATGCGATTTGATTCACCGGCAGCCAAGAGTATTGCTGATATCATCGCGATATATCTATCGGTAGCAGGTTAAGGGCCCGTCATTCCCATCGGATTTCTATGATGTTGCATCAGATAGTCTATTTTGCCTTCCTGAATGTGTCAATATGCCAATCACTGGAATTTTCTGTATCCTTAGGATTCTGGCTTTGCCATCTCACCTTCGACTTTCTTCCGGTCAACCTAGAAGGCAAAGCTATTAGAGTGTAAAGGAAGGTCAGTCCTCGTTCATTATTCCAAATAACAAGGCATGTGAAGCAAACCTTACTCTTGGTGGGCCGGGAGAGACAATAGACAGAACTTTCACGCTTACCTTTTCCCTGACCTTTTGACAATCATGACCAGAGATTGCTTGGAGATTGAGTTGATTGAGATACTGGGCTTGAAACCAGAAGATAGGGCAAGGATTCATCCCCACGCACTAAAGCGCCTCAATGACTATGAAGATCGCATTCTCAGCGAAGTGCCACAACTACGCCAACTCAGTATAGAGCAGATTGAAG